>JAGQSL010000434.1:0-561 GCA_020439525.1 Acidimicrobiales bacterium
ACGTGTGGGTCCACGGCGACTGGGCCCTGATCGACGACGACGGCCAGTGGTACCTGCGGGGCCGCAGCGACGACACGATCAAGATCGCGGGCAAGCGCCTCGGGCCGGCCGAGGTGGAGTCCGCGCTGGTGGCCCACCCGAAGGTGGCCGAGGCGGCGGCCATCGGCGTCCCGCACGAGGTGAAGGGCGAGGCGCTCTGGGCCTACGTGGTGCTCGCCGCCGGCGTCGAGGCGAGCGAGGAGCTGCGCGCCGAGCTGGTGGCCACGGTGAGCGACGCGCTCGGCAAGAGCTTCAAGCCGAGCGCCGTCCGCTTCACCGCCGCCCTGCCCAAGACGCGCTCGGCGAAGGTGCTGCGCCGCGCCATCCGGGCCACCGCCATCGGTGCCGACCCGGGCGACCTGTCGTCGCTCGAGGACCCGGCCGCGATCGACGCCGTGCGCGAGGCGGGCTGATGGTCGAGCGCACCAGCACCCTCTTCGGTCGCCGGGTGATGCTGCGCCCGCTCGTGCTCTCGGACTTCGAGGCCTGGCGCGAGGTGCGGACGCGCTGCGCCGGCTGGCT
>JAGQSL010000434.1:629-4945 GCA_020439525.1 Acidimicrobiales bacterium
GTGCGCTGCTCGGCTCGCCAGCGCGAGCGCCAGCTCGGCTCGGGCTTCGGGTTCGGCATCTTCGTCGACGGCGACCTGTGCGGCGAGATCAACCTGTCGTCGATCCAGCGGGGGCCGTTCCAGAACGCCTACGTCGGCTACTGGATCGACGAGAAGGTGGCCGGGCAGGGGCTCATGCCCGAATCGCTCGTGGTCCTCGCCCGCTTCGCGTTCGAGGAGCTGCACCTCCACCGCATCCAGGTGTCGATCATCCCCCGCAACGCCGCCAGCCGCCGGGTGGTCACCAAGCTCGGCCTGCGCGAGGAGGGCACCGCGCGGCGCTACCTCGAGATCGACGGCGTCTGGGAGGACCACGTCCGCTACGCCATGACCGCCGAGGAGTGGGAGGAGCGCCGCGACGAGCTCGCCGCGGCGTGGCTCACGCCTCGATAGCGCTGCGCGACCCTTCGGGGCCAGAGAGCGGCAGCTCGATCGTGAAGGCGGCCCCGCCGTCGGGCGCGTTGGCCGCGGTGGCCCGGCCGCCGTGCTCGGCTGCGATCCCGGCGACGATCGCCAGGCCCAGCCCCGAGCCGTGGCCCACCCGCGCCGCGTCGGCCTGCCAGAACCGGTCGAAGGCGTGCTCCACGCCCTCGGCGGGGAGCCCCGGGCCGTGGTCGCGCACGACGATCGCCGCCTGCCGGGTCCCGGCGTCGGCGGTCACGGTGACCTCGATGGCAGTGCCGGGGGGCGTGTGCTTGATGGCGTTGGCGACCAGGTTGGTGACGGCGCGGTGGAGGTGGGCGCCGACCCCCTCGACGATCGCCGGCGCGGGCGCCTCCAGCGACAGGGGGTGGTCGACCGCGAGCGCGGCGACGCTGGTGCACGCCTCGGCCGCGACCAAGGCGAGGTCGACGGGTTCGTGAGGTGCCGCGGTGGGCTCGTCGAGCCGGGCGAGCAGGAGCAGGTCCTCGACCAGCGTCCGCATCCGCGTCGACTCCTGCTCGATGCGGGCCATCACCGTGGGGACGTCGAGGGGGCGGCTCTCGGGGCCTGCCGCCCCCGCCTCGGCGAGGCGGTACAGCTCGGCGTAGCCCTGGATCGAGGTGAGCGGGGTGCGCAGCTCGTGGGAGGCGTCGGCCAGGAACTGCCGCAGGCGGGCCTCGGTCGCGTCGCGCTCGAGGAACGCCGCCTCGATGCCGTCGAGCATGGTGTTGAGCGCCAGGCCGAGCTGGCCCACCTCCGTGCGGTCCTCGGCGGGCTCGACCCGCTGGGTGAGGTCGCCGGCGGTGATCGTCGTCGCCGTGGCGGCCATCGACTCGAGCGGGTGCAGGCCCCGCCGCAGCACGAGCCAGGCCCCGCCTCCCAGGGCGGCGAGGAGGGCGATCGCGGCGATCAGCTCGATGCGCTGGAGACCGGCCAGCGAGGACTGCACGCCGTCGGTCCGCGTGGCGACGAGGACGATCGCGCCCGCCGAGGTGCCGCCGCCGGCGAGCTCGATCGGTGTGGCGTCGTCGGTGGCCCGGTCCGTCGTCTCGCCGGTGGGGCCGCTGGGGCTGGTGGGCGAGCCTGGCCCCCGGGGCTGGGGCACCTGTTCGGCCGCGAGGGCGAGCACCCGCCAGGTTCCCGAGCCGGAGGCGGAGCCGGCGTCGAAGGTGGCGGTGCCGTCGGGCCCGAGGTCCACCTGGGCGGGGAGGTCGGGCACGCCCTCCGACGACACCGGCCGGCTGCACGCCGCCACGGTCCCGTCAGCGGCGCGCAGCTCGGTGTAGGCGTCGAGCCCCTGGCCCGGCGCCGGGCCAGGACCGACGAAGGTCGCGGTGCCGTCGCTGCCGACGGGCGCGCACGTGGTGGGGTCGATCTCGGTGGTGGCGGCGATGGCGAGGAGGCGGGCGCCCTGGCCGCGGGCGTTGGCTTGCAGCGAGTCGTCGAGCTGGCGGTCGAGCGACCGTCCGTAGAGCGCGGACGTGGCCACGCCGAACACGACCAGGCCGAGGGCGGCGAGGGCCACGAGCGCGGCGACGAGGCGAGTGCGCAGGGTCATCGGTCAGCGAGGTGGTGGTCGATCTCGGCGATCCTGCCCCAGGAGCGGGTGCCCGGCGAACCGGACCGGTCGAGGCTGGCGGACGGGGCCGGGCTCGGTGCGGGTGACGGTGGCCACGGGGCGAGCGTGCGATCGGCGGCTCCGTGGCCGCTTGGCCGATCCTGGGAAGTTGCTCAGACCTCGCCCGCAGGCCTTCCCGCCCCGGGGCGACTTCTCTACGGTGGCCGCCATGGCGAACGACGACCCCTCCGTCGGCGGGCCGCGCGTGCTCGTGGTCGACGACGAGGAGCACATCACCGAGCTGCTGGCGATGGCCCTCGGCTACCAGGGCTTCGAGGTCGAGCGGGCGGCGAACGGGCGCGAAGCCCTCGACGCCGTGGCCCGGCGGGCGCCCGACCTGCTCGTGCTCGACGTGATGATGCCCGAGCTCGATGGCTTCGAGGTCGCCCGGCGGCTGCGACGAGACGAAGGCGCGGCCACGCGGATCCCTATCATCTTCCTCACCGCCAAGGACGCCACCCAGGACAAGGTGGAGGGCCTTCGCTTGGGCAGCGACGACTACGTGACGAAGCCCTTCTCCATCGAGGAGCTGGTGGAGCGGGTGAAGGCGGTGCTCCGCCGCGCCGGGGGTGGGGCCGCGCCGGGGGCCAAGCTCGCCTTCGCCGACCTCGAGCTCGACGAGGAGACCCGGGACGTGTGGCGAGACGGTCGGCTGATCGAGCTGACGCCCACCGAGTTCAAGCTCCTCCACTACCTGCTCGCCAACGCCCGCCGCGTGCTCACCCGCGACCAGATCCTCGAGGCGGTGTGGGACTACACCTTCGCCGGCAACGCCTCGGTGCTCGAGACCTACATCAGCTACCTGCGCCAGAAGGTCGACGCCACCGACCCGCCCCTCATCCACACGGTCCGCGGCGTCGGCTACGCCCTCCGCCTCCCCCGCTGACCACCCGGTCGCCCGGGCCCCACGGCCGGGCTGAACTCGGTGCGGGAGGCATGCACCGATGGAATCGTGCGCCACGTTGGCGGCGGGGGTGAGGCGCGAGGTCCCCGCGAGGTCCAAGTGGGGGCTGAGGATCCTCTGAGGGTCGCTCCGCAGGATGGCGCACGACCTCGAGCACCGCCTCACGGCGGAGACCAAGGAGCCCCTCCCATGAGCACCCTCCCCCCGGACCCCTCCGAACCCTCCCCGCTGTCGCCCGACCCGGAGCGCCGCGCCCCCGGCTGGAAGGCGTGGATCGCTGCCGGCGCGGTGGCGGCGGTGGTTGCGGTCGGAGCTGGATTCGCCCTCGGACACCAGGACGACGGCAGCTCGACCAGCAGCGTCGCCTCCGCCCAGGGCGCGACCGATGGTCAGCCCGATGCCGGCGCCGGGGCGGGGGGCGCAGCCGGCGGGTTCCCTGGGGCGGGCACCGGCGGCACCGTCACCGCCAACGACGGCGGCACCGTCACCGTCGAAGCCAGCGACGGGTCGACCGTCACGGTCGAGACGACCGACGCGACCCTGGTGACCGAGACCGTCGAGGGCACCGCAAGCGACCTCGCCGTCGGCGATCAGGTGACCGTCCGAGGCACCACCGCTGACGACGGGACCGTGACGGCCTCCCAGGTCACCGACAGCGGCGACCTCGAGGTGGCCGTGGGCGGACCCGGCGGCGGCCAGCCGCCCACCGGTGCCGAGGCCGATGGATCGACGGCGGGCGGCGCTCCCACCGGCACCCCACCCGACGGCATGGCCCCGCCCGAGGGCGCGCCCGAGGGCATGACGCCGCCGGACGGAACCACGGGGGAGCTGCCGGGCCGCCCCACGGCCGGTGAGATCACCGCGATCGACGGCGACCAGTTGACCGTCGAGACCGCCGAAGGCGAGCGCGTCACCGTGGTCCTCGGCGACGATGCCGCAGTGTCGGTCGTTCACGAGATCGAGGTCGACGACATCGCGGAGGGCGACTCGGTGGTGGCGATGGGGGAGACCACCGGCGACGTCGTGACCGCCACCGCGATCCGGGTGGGTGAGCTGGGCGGCTTCGGCGGAGGCCCCGGTGGCCCGCCCACCGGCGCCCCGGGCTCGACCGCAGGCGCCGGGACGGCGACGACGACCAGCTGAGCCCTCCGACCCGGCCTCCCTCGCCGGGCCGGACCGCTGCGGCGGGCGGTGCTCGCCTGGCCGCAGCGACGTCCTCCGCGGCGGGCGCCCGAGCACTGGGGAGCGCTCGAGGTGCCCGCCGCGGCGGTCGCTCCGCTCGACCCGCTCCCCCTCCCCATCCACCCCAACCCCACCTCCGAGGAGATGACG
>JAGQSL010000054.1 GCA_020439525.1 Acidimicrobiales bacterium
TGGCTGCGCCGTCGCTTCGACGACCTCGGCGTGCTCCAGTTCGAGGACTGGGTCGACACCGGCGAGGAGTACCTGGAGCTCGACGCGGTCACCGCCGACCGGCAGGCCGCGGCCGGCTAGCGCGCCTCGATCGCCTGGGCGCGGGTCCTCGGGGGCCGTGCGCATGTGCGAACGTGGGGCGGTGGACGAGCCGACCGACGAGAGCGCCCTCGACGCCGCGCCCGCCGAGGCGGCGCCGCGGAACGCCCCCGCCCGTCGCGCCCCGGCGCCGTGGTGGCAGCGCAAGGGCCCGTCGGGCCTGGTGTTCGTGCTGGTGCTCGTGGCCCTGGTGGTGGCGACCGTGTCCGCGGTGAGCGGCGTGGCCGACGTGCTGCCCGAGGTGGGCAAGGACCAGCAGGGCGAGGACCCCTGGGTCGATCGGGTGGGGGTGGAGAAGGTGGGGATCTTCCAGATCGCCCACATCCCCGACTGCGCCGCGGCGCCCGTCGTACGGCTCGAGCTGTGGGACGAGGAGTCCGAGCCGTACTGGCAGGTGCGGGGGCCGACCACCGCCATGTCGTCGTTCGCCGTCGGCGCCACCCCGGAGGGGTGGGAGGTCGTGACCCCCTACACCGAGCCCCCCGCCGACGCGGTGCTGCGGCTGGTGGTGGTGCGCAGCGTGAAGGGCGTGGCCGGCACCCGCTATCGCGAGGCCGACCTCCGCAGCGGCTACGTCGTGACCGGGGTGCCCCCGTCCCGCTTCCAGGTGGCCGACTTCCAGGGTGGCAACTTCTGCGACGACGGCACCGAGGGCTCCTCCGACACCACCACCAGCACCACCGAGGGCCCGTAGCCCGTCGCCGGCTACAGCTGCGAGCGGCCCCGATCGACCACGCCCTGGCGTCGGCGCTCGATCTCGGCGGGGTCGAGGCCCCGGCCCTGCCAGGCCGCGGCGGCGTCGGACTCCACCAGCCACGCCTCGCCCACCGTCACGCGCGAGCCCGCCGCGTAGGTGGCCAGGACCTGGCGCATGGCCACCTGGTCGGTGCTCGCCATGTCGGCGGCCAGGCCTCGCGTGAAGGGGAGCAGGTCGTCGTGGGGCACCACGTGGTTCACCAGGCCCCAGTCGAGGGCGCGCGGGGCGTCGATGAAGTTGCCGGTGGTGCTCATCTCCCGGGCCCGGCGAAGGCCGATGGCCTGGGGGAGCAGCACGGTCAGGCCCCACCAGGGCTGGATGCCCACCCGGGCGTGGGTGTCGGCGAAGCGGGCCCGGTCCGAGGCCACGAGCAGGTCGCACGCCAAGGCGAGCTCGAAGCCGCCCGTGATCGCCGCACCGTTGACCGCACCGATCACCGGCTTGGGCCCCGGCGGCAGCGGGCCGCGCTCGGCGACGGGGGTGTCGGCCTTCGGGTTGGTGGAAGCGAGCGCACCGTTGCCGCCGCCCAGCTCCTTGAGGTCGAGCCCGGCGCAGAACGCCGGGTCCGCACCCGTGAGGATGATCACGTCGACGTCGTCGTCGGCCTGGGCGTCGCGCAACGCCGAGCGCAGGTCGCGCAGCAGCGCGCTCGAGAGGGCGTTGCGGGCCTCGGGGCGGTTCAGGGTGACGGTGCGGATCCGGTTCGCGGTCTCCACGAGCACGAGCTCGGTCACGGTGGCTCCTCGGGGTCGGTGGTCAGTCGCCCGGCTCGTCGGCCGGGCGGAACTCGAAGGTCAGGTCGCCGAGCCGCACCAGCGTCGACGCGATCCAGCCCCCCATCGAGCTGAAGTGCTCGTCGAGCTTGGAGCCGTCGGCCAGCACCTCCTCGTCGAGCTCGTAGGTGCCCTCGTAGGACACCTCGATCGCCCACTCCACATCGTCGAGGTCGTCGCCGTGGATCATCTCCACCGTCGGTCCCGACCGGATGAGCCGCTCGCTGCCGATGAGCGACGATTCGGCGGGCAGCACGGCGAGGACCTTGCGGGGGTCGGGCTGCTCGGCGAGGCGCTGGATGCGCAGGACGATCTCGATCTCGATGCGGGGCGGCTCGTCGACCGGCTCGCCGATGTACCAGGACCGGTACGCCGTCTGCGCCCACGTCGGCCAGTCGAGCGTGAGGTCGGCGCGGGTGCGCGGCGGCGAGCCCTCGCCGGGCAGGGCGTAGGACGTCTCCCAGGTGAGGTCGCCCAGCAGCACGTCGGCCTGGAACCGCTCCTCGAAGGCCTGGCGTTCGAGCATCGCCCCCTCCACGGTGTCTCGCAGGGCGCCGATGGCGTCGGTGAACACGTGGTCGAGCATGCGAGGTCCGACCCTACCGGTCGCCGCGGCGGTCCATCGCCGCCACCGCGACCGACATCTCGAAGCTCCGGTGGCGCAGGGTGGCGATGCGGCGGCCGGCCTGGACCGCGGCCTTGGTGCGCCCGAGGGCGTCGTCGCCGAGGTGGGCGCGGGTGGCGTCGAGGTCCTCGACGTCGACGGCGAGGCCGAACCACGTGGCCGGCGCCTCGGTGGCCGCCTGGCCGCTGCCCTCGCCGGGTCCGCTCACGACCTCGAGGATCGTGGAGCCGAGCCGGAAGAACGCCTGGCGGACCGGCCGCCCGTCGCCGCCGTCGCCCTCTCGGATGCGGCGCAGCCCGAGGCCCGCCTGCTCGCAGGCGAGGATCGTGCGCTCGAGGTCGGGGGTGAGCACCACCACGTGATCGAGACCGACGACGCCGTTCGGGTGCGGCACCGCCTGGGCCGGGCTCGCCGCGGCGGCGTCGACCGCCGTGGTGGGCAGGCCGTCGAGGTCGCCGTCGACGTTCGCCCCGGCGATCGACCAGCCGAGGATGCCGCGTCGCTGGCCGCGCCCGACGAGCCGCAGGCGCACGGCGCCGATCGTGCACCGGTCGTCCTCGACGGCGAACCCGGCCGCTGCCCAGGCCTCGGGCGGATCGGCCACCTCGAGCTCGACCAGCAGCGGGTCGGCGGGGGAGCGGTCGGCCACGGCCGGACCCTATCGGCCGCCCTCGAACCGAGGGCCGAGGCCGGCCGAGCCACCCGGTAGCGTGGCCGGACTGGCCGTAGCGCAGCTTGGAAGCGCACCGCGTTTGGGTCGCGGGGGTCGTGAGTTCAAATCTCACCGGCCAGACCAACCGCCCCCCGCTCGCCGCGCGAGTTGGGGGCCCGCTCGACCGGGCGCCGAGGTGTCGCTCCCGGGCGGTGGCGGCGATGATGGGCGCCATGGGCCAGCCGTTCGGCGTGGAGGATGTGCTGAAGGGGCGACCGGCCCCGCGCACCCTGCTGCGGCGGGGCATCTCGAAGCGGTGCCCCCGCTGCGGGGGCGGCGGGCTGTTCGCCGGCTACTTCCGCATGCGCGAGCGCTGCCCCACCTGCGGCTACCAGTTCGAGCGCGAGCCGGGGTTCTTCGTGGGTGCCTGGTTCATCAACTTCGGCATCGCCGAGGGCCTGCTCTTCCCGATCGTGATGCTCTTCGGCTGGTGGAAGAACGTGCACCCCGATGCCGGCGTGCTCGGCCCGGCGATCCTCGGTGCGGCGATCGCCATCGTCGGCCCGATCGTCTTCTACCCGTTCTCCAAGACGATCTGGTCGGCGTTCGACCTGATGATGGTCCCCCTCGAGGTGTCCGAGATCGTGGCGGCGGCCGACGCCCTCGACGACGAGCCCGCCGGCGGCCGCGGCCGCGAGGATGGGGCGGTGGGCGACGAGGGGAGCGAGCCGTGAGCGGCGGGTTGCGGATCGGGATCGCCCACCACCTGGGCTGGGCGGTCGCGGTGACGGCCGACGCCGAGCACCGGGTCGTCGACCGCCGTCGGATCGAGCTCGTCGAGCCGGGGCTGCCGGTCGCGCCCGTCCACCACGAGGGCGGCGCCCACGAGCTGCACCGCACTGGGCCCGAGCTCGACGACGCCCAGCTCGAGGCCCTCGTGGCCGAGGTCCGCGCCTCGGCGCAGCGGACCACGATGCACGCGCTCGATCAGCTGGCCTCGGAGGTGGGCACCGCGATCGCCTCGCTCTCGGTGGCGGCGTGGGCGCCGCTGCCCGACGACATCGCCTCGCAGCGCCGCCCGCCGCACGAGGCCAAGGCCGACTCGGTCATGTACCGGGCGATCCTCGAGGCCGACGCGCGGGGGCGGGGCTGGCGGGCGCACCGCTTCGATGCCCGCACCGTCGAAGCCGACGCTGCCGTGCACCTCGGCGACCGGGCCCACGACGTGCTGCACGGCCCCCGAGCCCACCTCGGCGCCCCGTGGGCGAAGGACCACCGCGTCGCCCTGGCCGCCACGGTGCTCGCCGCGCACGACCGGGGCTGAGCGAGCCGATCAGCCGGCGCCGGGGAGCTCCTCGGCCACCCACGCCACCAGCTGCGAGGCGGTGAGCGGGGCGACCACCCCGTCGCCATCGGTGAAGGCGAACCCCGGGCAGGTGTCGGTGGCCGTGGCGATCGAACCCGTGGCCAGCTCGTCGCCGGTGGCCAGCTCGTAGGCCGTCGCCCGGTAGGTGGCTCGCCGCAGGGGTCGCTCCACCTCGTCGCCCAGGTCGTCGACGTTCGTGAGCTCGTACCGGCAGGTGCCCGACGCCCTGGCGGTGCGCTCGTCGCCGACGCACACGGCGACGTTCACCAGCGGCGCGGACGCATCGAGGGTGAGGACGGGATCGCCGATCGTGGGCGCCACCTGGACCACCACGGGCTCGGCGGGATCGGTGGAGCTCGCCGGCTGCGGGTGCTCGACGTAGGCGACCGCGGCCTCGGCGGGGTCGTAGGGGGCGACGGTGCTCCCGAGGGCGCGCGGGTCGGCGCAGAACGCTCGGATCGCGCCGGCCCGGTCGTCGGCCGCGGACGGCGCCGACGGGGTGCCATCGTCGGCGCGCAGCACGACCGTGACGCCGACCGCGATCACCACCACCGCGGCCACGGCCCCGAGGGCGGCGAGCACGCGCCGGCGGCGTCGAGCTGGGCCTCGCCGTGGGGCGGAGCTGTCGTGCTCGAGGTCGTCGGTGGGAGCGCCGGGCGGCGTCGCCGCACCCATCCCGGTCGCCTCGCCCGCCCCGCCGGCGTCGTCGCTCGCCAAGGGCGGCCACGCGGCGCGTCGCACCGGGCGATCGGGGGCCGGGCGCACGGGAGCCCGCGCCTCCTCGTCGTCACCGGGCGGAGCGACCGGCAGCGGCCCGATGGTCCGAGGTCGGGTGGGCACCAGCGTCCCGTCGGCGGGCTGGAGGGTCCCGCAGCCGGGGCACACCGATCGGTCCGGGGGCAGCGCCTCGCCGCAGCGGACGCAGCGGCGATCGCCGTCGGACGGGTCGGGCACAGGGCGCGACCCTACTGCCGGTGCCCGCCCGGACCGGGCGGCCCCGCCGGTCGGCGGGCGCTCCCAGCCCGTAGCCTGGTCCGACTGTGCAGGTTGAGGCGCCCGGCGCGCGATCCGACGAGCGGTGCCCTCGCTGCGGTGCCAGCGTCGCCCCCGACGCCGTGCGGTGCGACGGGTGCGAGCTCCCCCGCATCGCACCGGCGGAGCTGCCGGTCGGGGCGGCGATCGGCGGTGGCCGCTACGTGGTGCGGTCGGTCATCGGACGGGGCGGCTTCGGCATCACCTACCAGGCCGATGACACCCGGCTGCTGCGCGCCGTGGCCATCAAGGAGCTGTTCCCCGACAACGCCGTGCGCCACGGCTCCCAGGTGCTGGCCCCCGCCGAGGCGCGCGAGGCGTTCCGCGCCGCCCGCGACCGGTTCCTGCGCGAAGCCCGGGTCCTCGCCCGGTTCACCCACCCCGGCGTGGTCCGCGTGTACGAGGTGTTCGAGGAGCACGGCACGGCCCACCTCGTGATGGAGCTGCTCGGCGGGCGCACGCTGGTCGACGTGCTGCGCGCCCGGGGCGCGCCCTTCACCGAGGAGGAGGTGCTCGACGTGGCCGGGCGGGTGGCCGCCGCGCTGCGCCCCGTGCACGCGGCCGGCGTGCTCCACCGCGACCTCAACCCCTCGAACGTCATGCTCACCGAGCACGGTCGGATCGTGCTCATCGACTTCGGCCTGGCGCGGGACTACGACGAGGAGCGCACGATCGGCATGACCCGGGTCGTGACCCCGGGCTACGCGCCCCTCGAGCAGTACCGGGGCGAGGCCCGGTTCGGGCCGTCGACCGACGTGTACGGGTTGGCGGCCACCCTCTACCGCCTGGCCACCGGGCGGGTGCCGGTGGCCGCGGTGGCACGCGACGGCGGGACCGGGCTCGAGGCCGTGCACCGGATCAACCCGGCGATCTCCAAGGCGGTGTCCGACGCCATCGGCGACGGCCTCGAGCTCGAGCCCGGCCACCG
>JAGQSL010000055.1 GCA_020439525.1 Acidimicrobiales bacterium
GAACAACGCCCGCCTGGGCGTCGGGGTCGAGGGCCTCGGCCTGGCCGAGCGCAGCTACCAGAAGGCGCTGCAGTACGCGAAGGAGCGCAAGCAGGGCTACGCGCCGGGGGCGGCTCGCGGCGAGAAGTCGTTCATCGTCGAGCACCCCGACGTTCGTCGGATGCTGCTCACCATGAAGGCCTACACCGAGTCGATGCGCCTCATGTGCTTCAAGGTGGCCGAGCAGATCGACGTGCTCCGCTACGGCGCCGACGAGCCGACCCGCACCGAGGCCCAGGAGATGGTCGACCTGCTCATCCCGCTCACCAAGAGCTACTGCACCGACCTCGCCGAGACCGTCACGTCGATCGGCATGCAGGTGCACGGCGGCATGGGCTACATCGAGGAGACCGGTGCCGCCCAGCACTACCGCGACACGAAGATCACCCAGATCTACGAGGGCACCAACGGCATCCAGGCCATGGACCTCGTCGGGCGGAAGCTCCCGATGCGCGCCGGTGGGGTGTACCAGGACCAGGTGGGTCGCATGCGGGCCACGGTCGAGGAGCTGGCCGGGGCCGGCGACGACCTCGCCGTGGTGCACCGCGAGCTCGAGGCGGCCATCGGTGCCCTCGAGGACGCGACGGGCTGGATCCTCTCGGAGGGCCTCGCCGACCCGGTGCAGGCGCTCTCGGCGGCCACGCCCTACCAGCGCCTGTTCGCCACGACGGTGGCCGGTTGGTTGATGGCCCTGCAGGGCCTGGCGGCCAAGCGGTCGATCGATGCGGGCGCCGCCGATGCCTCGCTCGCCGAGGTGAAGCTGGTGACAGCCCGCTTCTTCGCCGAGCACCTCCTTCCGCAGGTCCACGGGCTCGTGGCGCCGGTGAAGGCCGGCAAGGGCGACCTGTTCGCCCTCACCGCCGACCAGCTCTGATCCACCGCGTCGAGGGGCGCTCGCGTTTCTGAGGTCGTTCCCTCAGGTCTCGTCGGCCTGGGCCGATCGGACCATGTGGTGGACCGCACCAAGCTGTTCCCCTCGCTGGGGGCGACCATGTCGACGGGCCTCGGGCGAGCGCGCGCGCTCGGCGCGCTGGCGGCCGTCGGCCTCCCGGCGGCCAACCTGGCGCGTGCCGACAGCGTCACCAACGAGGTCTGGCTCACCGACGACTACGTGGTGCGCGTCAACCGCGATGCCAGCCTCCGCCTGCACCGCGAGGCCGTCTTGTCGCAGGTCCTGCCCGAGGAGGTGGGCTACCCGACGCTGATCCAGCACGGCGGCGAGACCGGTAGCGACTGGCTGGTGGTGACCCGCCTCCCCGGCGTGCCGCTCAGCCGGGCGTGGCCCGACATGACGGTGGCCAGCCGCCGCGAGGCGGTGCGCCAGATCGCCGAGCGCCTCCGCGCGGTGCACCGCACCGTGTGCCCTCGCCTCGACGGCCTGCACGACGTGCCCCAGCTCCTCGACCCGGCGCCCACCGGCAGCCAGGCGGTGCAGCGGCTGCTCAACACCCTGCAGCGAGCGGCGTCGTGGCCCCACATCGACGCCGGGCTGATGGCCGACGCCATCGAGCTGGTCTCGTCCACCGCGTCGGCGCTGACGCCCTTCGACGTCCCGACCATCGTCCATGGCGACCTCTCGTTCGAGAACATCCTCTGGGACGGCGAGCAGGTGACCGCCCTGCTCGACTTCGAGTTCGCCCGGCCCGGCCCCCCCGACCTCGACCTCGACGTGCTGATGCGCTTCTGCGCCCTGCCGCACCTGCACGTGCCGCTCGCCTACGAGCACCTCACCCGGGCCGAGGACTACGCCGAGGTCCCCTGGTGGTTCGCCGAGGACTACCCGGAGCTCTTCTCGCACCCCCGCCAGTTCGAGCGGGTGAAGCTGTACTCCATCGCCTGGGACGTGCGCGAGCTGCTGCAGTTCCCGCCCCAGGAGGCCCTGTCGCGCCTGCACAAGCACCACCCCTACCAGCGCCTGTCGCAGAGCCTCCGCGGCACCCACTACCTCGACCGCTTCAACGGCGAGGCGAGCGTCCACTACTGATCCCTTGGGCTGCGGCCCCGCCGGCCTGGCAGGATCGGGTCGTGGTCACGGGCTCGGGCGAGGGGCGACGGGTGGTGGATCGCGTCCGCTCGGGCGCGGCGACCCTGACGCCGGCGGAGCGCAAGGTGGCCGACGCGCTCGTCGCCGACCCTCAGCTGGTGGCGTTCGGGACCGTGGCCGAGGTGGCCCGGCGCGCCGGCGTCAGCGGCGCATCGGTGGTCCGCCTGGCGACCCGGCTGGGCTTCGACGGCTACGCCGCGCTGCAGGAGGCGGTGCGCAGCGAGCTGGCGGATCGCCTGCGGCCGGCGGCGGAGCGGATCCGCGAGGTCCGACCCGACGACGTGCTCGGGCGGGCGCTCGACACCTCCTTGCACGCCGTGCGGACCACGCTCGAAGGCGTCGACCGGGTCGCGTTCGACGACGCGGTGGGGCTCCTGGCGAACCGGCGACGATCGGTGGCCGTGGTCGCCGGTGACGCCGGGGCCGGCATCGCCGCCCACGCGGCCGACGAGCTGGCCATGCTCCGCTCCGGCGTGGCGACCATCGGCGGCTCGCGGCCGGCGGTGGGGCGCGGCCTCGCCCGCCTCGAACCCGGCGACGTGGTGCTCGCGCTCGACCTGCGGCGCTACGACCGCTGGCTGCTCGACGCCGTCGACCTCGCCCTCGACGCCGGCGCCGAGCTCGTGGCGCTCACCGATGGGCCCCTCTCGCCCCTCGCTCGTCGAGCCCGTGCGCTGATCGTCGTGGAGGCCGAGGGGATCGGGCCCTTCGACAGCTACGTGGGGGCCCTGGCCGCCCTCGCCGCGCTCGTGGCCGGCGTGGCCGGGCGGCTGCGGAGCGCCGCCACCGGCGAGCTCGACCGGGTCGAGGCCGCCTGGCGCGCCCTGGACGCGCTCTCCGACGGCTGACCCACCAGCCTGAAACAGATGGGCCAGGCGAGGCGCTAGGCTGGAACGAACGTTTCAGCTCGATCGGAGGTCCGCCCGTGCCCGCCACCCTCACGTCCGCCGCCTCCGGCGCGCTCGTCGACCAGGAGGGCTTCGTGGCCGCCGCGGCCGCCGTGGGCGAGCTGGTGCTCGGCGCATCCGCCCTCGCCGCCCTCGACGCGTTCGCGGTCGACGCCGGGCCGGCCGGCTCCCTGCTCCTCTCGGGCCTCGACGTGGGGGAGGTGCCGGCGACGCCCGCCACCCCCACGGAGGCCACGGGCAAGGACGTCCGCTCGGAGCTGGTGCTGCTGGCCGCCGCCCGTCGCCTGGGCGAGCCCGTCGGGTACCGCCCCGAGCACGGGGGATCGATCGTCCAGAACCTCGTGCCCACCCGCGACGCCATCGGTCGCCAGACCTCGACGTCGTCGGGCGTCGACCTCGGGTTCCACACCGAGACGGCCTTCCACCCGCACCGTCCTCGCTACCTGCTGCTCCTGTGCCTCCGAGGTGACCCGGCGGCGTCGACGACGCTCGCCTCGATCGACGACCTGCTCCCGGCGCTCGACGCCGCGACCGTCGCCGAGCTGCGGCAGCCGAGCTTCCGCACCGGCGTCGACGAGTCGTTCGGCGGCCGGCCCGAGGTCCCCGTCGGCCCACCCCGGCCGGTCCTGGCCGGGCGCGACGATGCGCTCGAGCTCTGCTGGGATGCGGAGCTCACGGTCGGCGAGACGGACGCCGCCCGGGCGGCCCTGGTGGCGCTGGCCGACGCGGTCGCCCGTCGACAGCGCCACCTCGTGCTCGCCTCGGGCGACCTCCTGGTGGTCGACAACGCCCGCTGCGTGCACGGCCGCAGCCCGTTCTCGGCCCGCTTCGACGGCACCGATCGGTGGCTGCAGCGCAGCTTCGTGGTGGAGGACCTGGCCCCGTCGGCCGCCGACCGTGACGGTCGGGTGATCACGACCGACGTGGCTGCCCTCGTCTGACCTCCGTCGCCGACGGCGTGGCGCGTCAGCGCGACGAGGCCGCCACGACGGCGTCGGCCAGCGGCGGCCACGCGCTGAGCGCCCAGGGGCCGAAGTTGCGGTCGGTGAGCACCAGGAGGCTGCGGTCGATCGCCGGGTCGACCCACAGGAACGAGCCGGCGGCGCCGAAGTGACCGAAGGTCTTGGGCGAGTTGGTGCGGCCGGTCCAGTGCGGGGTCTTCCAGCCGCGGATCTCGAAGCCCAGGCCCCAGTCGTTGGGCTTCTGGGGCCCGATGCCCGGGAGGATCCCGGCGAGCTCCGGATACTGCACGGTGGTGGCCTCGGCGAGGGTCTCGGCCGACAGGAGCGTCGGGCGCAGCAGCTCCCCGGCGAAGCGGGCCAGGTCGGCACCGGTGGACCAGGCGCCGTAGGCGAGCGACCCGCCACGCAGGTCGGTGTGGAACATCTCGAGCGGCTCGAACACGGCGGCGGTGACGTACTCCTCGGCGGGCATGCCGGCGTTGTGGGCCAGGTGGTCGGCCAACGCGTCGAAGCCGGTGTTCGAGTAGATCCGCTTGCGCTCGGGGAGCAGCAGGATGTCGGTGTCGAAGCCGTAGCCGCCGGCGTGGGCGAGCAGGTGGCGCACGGTCACCCCCGGTGGTCCGGTGGGCTCGTCGAGGTCGAGGGTGCCCTCCTCCACCGCGATCAGGCAGGCGTAGGCGGCGAGCAGCTTGGTGACCGACGCCAGCCGAAACGAGCGGTCGCCGGGGCCGATGGTGGCGATGGTGCCGGTGGGCGACACGACCGCCGCCGCGATGTTCGCGGCCTCCCATCCACCGGTCTCCCAGAGCGCGGCGGCGAGGCGGGCGTCTTCAGACACGGTCCCACACCATCGGGTCGTCGCCGTCGGTGCCCGGCGCGAGCAGCACGTCGGCGGGGGAGCGGCGGTCGATGTGGCCGATCAGTCCGTGGTACACGCCGTAGCCGCAGAGCTCCTGGAGTCGGGGCGAGAACGTCCGCACCAGCGCCGGGCTGAGGCCGAGCTGCTGGTTCTCCTGCTGGCGGATCCAGCCGGCGCAGTAGTTCATGGCGATGCCGATGCGCCGCTCGTCGGTGGCGTTGGCCCCGCCGCCGTGCCACAGGCTGCCGTGCCACACGAGCACGCTGCCCGCCGGCATCTCGGCGGCGACCGACTCGTAGGGGTGTCCGTAGTCGGGGGAGCGATCGGCCGTGTGGCTGCCGGGCACGAGGCGGGTGGCGCCGTTGGCCTCGTTGAAGTCGGTGAGGGCCCACATCGTGTTGCAGACGGTGGCGACGTGGGGCTTCGGCAACGGGATCAGCTGATCGTCCGCGTGGATCGGCTGGGCCGACTCGCCGGGAAGGATCGTGATCGACGACAGGCTCGACACGAGGCAGCCCGCATCGAGCACGCCCTCGACCACCGGCAGCACTCGTTCGTGCACCGGGACCTGCTGCCAGATCGGGCCGTGGGCGAGCAGGTTGTAGACCCGCAGCGTGCTCGTGCCCTCGAAGCCGTTGCGCGCCGGGCGGGTGCCGAGCTCGGCGTGGAGCCGGTCGAGATCGTCGACCAGGGCGCCGACCTCGTCGGACGAGAGGACGTCGGCGATCACCGTGAAGCCCTGCTCACGCACCTCGGCGAGGTGGTGGTCGCGATCGATCTCGACGGCGGCGGGCACGCACGCATGGTAGGCCCTCGCCCATGGCGAGCGACCGGACCACCGAGCGTCCGCCCACGCCGCTCGAGGAGGCGATCGCCTCGGTGCTGCGCTCGCTCGAGCCCGGCGACGTGGTGACCTACGGGGAGGTGGCGATCGAAGCGGGCTGGCCCGGACGGTCGCGCGCCGTGGGCCGGGTCCTCTCCACCAGCGGCGGTGCGTTCGCCTGGTGGCGCGTCGTGAACGCGAGTGGGAGGCTGGTCCCCGGCCACGAGGAGGAGCAGGCGGCTCGCCTCGAGGCCGAGGGAGTCGCCGTCGACCGCGAGCGCGGGCGGGTGCGGCCGAGGTCGAGGAGCGCACAGCGGGAGGAGTGATCGTGGGAGGGACCGGTGGGCTGACGCGCCGGCGCGTGCTGGGCGGCGCGGCGGCGGTGGTGGCCGCGTCGATGGTCGGGTGCGCACCCCCCAAGCGGGTGTACGTGATCGGCGACTCGCTGACGATGGGTGCCGTCGCCCAGGGGCTGGGCGAGGCGACCAACGACGGCGCCACCACCTGGCGGGTCGACGCCGCCGCCGGCCTCGGGACGAACCAGGCGACGGCGCTCGTCGACGGCTACGACCTGGGCGGCTACGAGCTCGTCATCGTGGCCCTCGGCACCAACGACTACCTCGACAGCGCCGGGATGTACGGCGTGCGGATCGACCGCATGATGACAGCGCTGCGCGGCCACCCCCGGGTTCGCTGGGTGAACGTCGACGCCGGAACCTCGAAGCTGCAACCGGCGGCCGCCGGCGTCGACGCCGCCTTGGCCGCCGCCCCAGCCCGGCACAACAACCTGCGCATCCTCGACTGGGACGCGCACTTCCGGGCCCTGCCCGACGCGAGCTCGATGCGCAGCGGCGACGGCGTCCACTACACCGCCGCCGGCTACCGGGTGCGGCGGGACTTCCTCCGGGCCGTCGCGTCGTGAGGATCGCTCGGTAGGGTCCGGCTCCATGAGCATCTACGACCACCCCGTGCAGGCCCTGGGCGGCGGCGACGCCGACCTCCACGACCACGAGGGCAAGGTGGCCCTCATCGTGAACGTCGCGTCGAAGTGCGGGCTCACGCCGCAGTACGAGGGCCTCGAGCGCCTCCAGAAGACCTACGGCGACCAGGGCTTCACCGTCCTCGGGTTCCCGTGCAACCAGTTCCTCGGCCAGGAGCCGGGTACGAGCGAGGAGATCGCCACCTTCTGCTCCACCACCTACGGCGTCACGTTCCCGATGTTCGAGAAGATCGACGTGAACGGCGACGATCGCGACCCGCTCTACGCCGAGCTCACCGAGGTCCCCGACGGCGAGGGCACCGCCGGCGACGTGCAGTGGAACTTCGAGAAGTTCCTCGTGACGCCCGGTGCGGGCCAGATCATCCGCTTCCGTCCCGGCGTCGAGCCCGAGGACCCGGCCATCACCGCCGCCATCGAGGCCAACCTCCCCGCCTGATCGGCCCGGCGCCCGGCGCCTGGCGCCTGGCGCGACCGCTGCGCCCGCTGGATGCCACCGCTCGCTGCCTCCGGCGTTCGATGCCTGTGGCGTTGATTCCTGCGGCGCTCCTCCTTCGAGGCGTTCTTCGCCCGGATCGTGCGCTGGGAGCGCGTGATTCGGGCGAAGAAGCTCGGCGGTGGCGAGTTGGGCCGTCCCCGTGAGCAGATTTCGCGCCGAGAGCGCGAGATCTGCTCACCGCCGTCGTCCATCCGGCGTGGATCCCTCGACCGACCTAGGTTCGGACGTCGACGCAGGAGGGGACCGCATGTTCGACCTCGCCGAGACCGATCGGCTCCTGACCACGACCCGGGCCGTGCGGCGGCGCCTCGACCTCGACCGACCCGTCGAGCGCGAGGTGATCCTCGACTGCCTGCGGATCGCCACCCAGGCGCCCACGGCGAGCAACGGCCAGACGTGGCGCTGGATGGTGGTGACCGACGCCGACAAGCGCCGGGCGCTCGCCGACCTGTACCGGGAGGCCGGGATGGGGTACCTCGAGG
>JAGQSL010000435.1 GCA_020439525.1 Acidimicrobiales bacterium
TACCCGACGGCCGAGGACGCCCTCGCCCGGTTCCGGACCATCCCGCCCCAGGACCACTACGAGCCCTACGTGATGCACCACGTGGCGCGTCGGTCGCTCCACGCCGTCGAGGGTGGCTGGAGCTGGAAGTTCGACCACGACCTGTTCAGCGCCTTCACCTCGTCGATCCGGGCGGTGGCCCTGCCGTATCTGCCGCAGGTCACGTGCCGCTTCGCCCTGCTCCGGGCCGAGCACGGCCTGGTCACGCCCGACATCGGCCAGTCCATGTACGAGCGCCTGGGGCGGGTGGCGCCGGTGGTCGAGCTCCCCGAGGCCGGCCACCACGGCATGCTCGACCAGCCGCTCGTGCTGATCACCGCGATCCGCACGCTGCTCGCCGACTGGGACCACTCCACGCCGCAGCGCCGCTGAGCAGCGCCGCAACCGGTTCGGGGCCGTGGGGGAGCGGGCGGTAGCCTCGCCCCTCCATGGCTCGCGCGAAGTACCAGGCCCCGAAGGGCACGCAGGACGTCCTGCCCCCGGCCTCGGCCCGCTGGGAGCAGCTCCTGGCCACCTACGCCCGCACCGTCGAGCTCGCCGGCTACGGCCTGCTCCAGAGCCCGATGTTCGAGGAGATCGGCGTCTTCCAGCGCGAGTCGGAGGGCGCGGACGCCGTTCGCAAGGAGATGTACGACTTCCACGACAAGGGCGACCGCCACGTCGCCCTGCGCCCCGAGGGCACCGCGTCGGTGGTGCGCGCGTTCGTGCAGCACCAACCCCCGTCGCCGTGGAAGGTCTGGTACGCCACCCCCGCCTTCCGCTACGAGAACGTGCAGGCCGGGCGCCTCCGCCAGCACCACCAGGTGGGCCTCGAGGTGCTCGGGTCGGCCGACCCCGACGTCGACGTCGAGGTCATCACGCTCGGCTGGGAGTTCCTGCGGGCGCTCGGGCTGCGCCGGGTCGAGCTGCTGCTCAACACGATGGGTACGGCCGAGGACCGGAGGCGCTACGTCGAGGTGCTGCGCGAGTTCCTGCGCAAGCGTCTCGACGCCCTCGCCCCCGACGACCGCGACAAGGTCGAGCACCACCCGATGCGGGTGCTGGACTCCAAGCGCACCGAGACGCGGCGCGCCACGGACGACGCACCGGCGATCGCCGACCACCTCTCGCCCGAGAGCCACGCCCACTTCGAGCGGGTGAAGGAGGGGCTGCGCGAGGTCGGCATCCCCTTCGTGCTCGCCCCTCGGCTGGTGCGAGGGTTCGACTACTACACCCACACCACCTTCGAGCTCGTGCCCTCGCTCGTCGACAACGCTCAGGCCACGATCCTCGGCGGCGGTCGCTACGACGGCCTCGTCGAGGAGCTGGGCGGTCCGCCCACGCCCGGCATCGGGTTCGGCTCGGGCATCGAGCGCCTCCTGATCGCCTGCGACGCCGAGGGGGTCCTGGCCGGGCCCGCGTCGCGCGTCGACGTGTTCGTGGTCGACGTCACCGGCGGGTCAGCAGCCCGGGCCGTCACCGCCGAGCTGCGCGCCGCTGGCATCCGCAGCGACCGCGCCTTCGATGCCAAGGGCATGCGCGCCCAGATGAAGGCCGCCGATCGATCGGGTGCCGCCTACGCGGTGATCGTCGGCGACCAGGAGCTCGCCGACGGCACCGCGACCGTGCGACCCCTTCGCGAGGGCTTCGGCGACCACCAGGACGCCGTCGCTCGTGACGCGCTCGCCGCCCACCTCACCGACCTCCTCGAGAAGGACCCCTCATGACCAGCGCCGTCGGCCTGCGAACCCACCGAGCTGGCGAGCTCAGCGCGGAGGACATCGGCACCGAGGTGGTGCTCTGCGGGTGGGTCGCCACCCGGCGCGACCACGGCGGGGTCGCCTTCGTCGACCTCCGCGACGCCAGCGGCATCGTGCAGGTCGTCATCCACGACGAAGCCGTCGCCCACCCGTTGCGCTCGGAGTTCTGCCTGCGCATCACCGGCACGGTGACCCGCCGACCCGAGGGCAACGACAACCCCAACCTCGCCACGGGCCAGATCGAGGTCGAGGCGAGCGCGGTCGAGGTGCTGAGCGAGGCCGCGCCGCTCCCGTTCCAGATCGAGGAGCACGAGGCCACCTCGATCTCCGACGAGGTCCGCTACAAGTACCGCTACCTCGACCTGCGCCGGGCCGAGTCGGCGGCGGCCATCCGCCTCCGCAGCGACGTCAACCAGGCGGCGCGGCGCGTGCTGCTCGACGACGGGTTCGTGGAGGTCGAGACGCCCACGCTGACCCGCAGCACCCCCGAGGGCGCACGCGACTTCGTGGTGCCGGCCCGGCTCCAGCCCGGCTCCTGGTACGCCCTGCCCCAGAGCCCGCAGCTGTTCAAGCAGC
>JAGQSL010000436.1 GCA_020439525.1 Acidimicrobiales bacterium
ACGGGCACCCCGCCGCCAGAAGTTCAGGCGGTGGGGTCAGGCGGTGGGGTCAGGCGGTGGGGGTGGGGCCGACCGACCCGGGCGGTTGGCACCGGGGGCACCAGTACGTGCTGCGCGCCTGGGCGCCCTGGCGGGCCATGCGGATCGGCGTCCCGCAGACCCGACAGGGTTGGCGGGCGCGGCCGTAGACGGCGAGCGAGCCGGGCGGGCCGGCGACGGTGGTGCGTCGGGTGGTGGTCAGGTTGTGGCGCAGCAGGCGGCTGGCCACCTCGAGGAGCTGGCGGCGCACGGGCTCGGGAACGTCGGCGACGGCCACGAACGGGTCGACCCGCAGGCGGTGCAGCACCTCGGACTTGTAGACGTTGCCGATCCCGGCGGCGATGCGCTGGTCGAGCAGCGCCGGGCCGATCTGCTCGTCGGGCTCGGGCACGGTGGCGAAGCGACGCACCGCCTCGTCGAGGTCGGGGGTGGGGGTGCAGAGGTCCGGGCCCAGGTGGCCCACCGGGTCGAGCGACGTGCCGAGCGCGCCGCCGGGCCGGTCCTTGCGGTAGGTCTGCACCTGGGGCGCCGAGAAGCAGACCGCCTCCCACCCCGGCACCGCCACGAGCGCCCGCAGGAGGTGTCGCGGCTTCCGCCACCGCTCGCCGCTCCGATACAGGTGCCACGAGCCCGGCATGCCCAGGTGGGTCCGCAGGGTGAGCCCGTCGTCGAAGTCGATCAGCAGGTGCTTGCCGACGGCCTCGACCCCGACGATCGTGGCGCCCACCACCGGACGATCGCCCAGCAACCGGGGGGCCTCGAACCGCTCGAGCACGCCGCCCACCAGCGCCGGTCGGAGCCGGTTGGCGGTGCGGTGGAGGGTGTCGCCCTCGGGCAACGGCACAGCGAGCTCGACGACCTCAGTCGTCGGAGGGCTCGCCCTCCCAGGCCTCGTCCTCGAGCTTCCACCGCAGGGCGCGCTCCTCGTTGAGGCGCTTCCAGTCGCGCGCCTCGTCGGGCGAGGCGTAGGGGCCCAGCGCGTTCTCGGGGTCGTCGCGCTCGTCGGCGGGCTCGGCCTGCTGGTGGGTCAGGCACCAGTACCACTCGGTCGTGCTCACGCTCCGACGATACCCAGCGGCCCGGGAGGTCCAGCCCCGCCGCACGGCGCTACGACCGATCGGTCTGTCGCCCCCCGGGCCACCCACTCGTAGGTTCGCCACCGGCGCCGCACCGCTCGCCCGCGCTGGCCCCCTCGCCCGCCGCGGGCCACCTGCCCCTCCCCCACGGAGCACCGCCATGGCCTCTCCCCGCCCCTCCCGGCGCGCCCGCGCGCTGATCGCCGTCGCGCTCGCCGCCACCATCGCCGCACTGCTCGGCGCCTGCCAGCCTCCGCTCACCCTCGCCAGCCTCGACCGCCAGGTGCACCAGACCTCGCTGGCCGACCTGGCTCGCTGGTGGACCGCCGAGCAGGCGGCGCTCCACCACGTGTCGACGTCGACCGTCGACCGGTGGGTCGCGTCGGCCTCCGCCCGCCTCGACGACCAGGCGGCGCGCTCGGGCGCCTGGGACCTCAGCACCGACCTGTGCTCGTTCGCCCCCGATGCCGGCCCCGGCTTCGACTTCCGCTGGCCCTGCATCCGCCACGACCTGGCGTGGCGCAACCTCAAGCGGCTCGATCGCCAGGCGGGTGGGGGCGTCGACACCCGGGCCCGACGCCTCCGGGCCAACGAGCGGTTCCGGGCCGACCTCGAGGACTCGTGCCGCGCCCGCGGCACGCTCGAGCGCCCGGCGTGTCGAGCGGTCGCCGCGGCGTACGGGCGCGCCGTCGACCTCGCCGCGTGACGCTCAACGCCGCCGCAGGACCAGGCCCTTGTAGCCGTCGGCGAACCCGGCGTGGCGCAGCGTCTCGGCGTGCGAGGACTCGCGCGCCGGCGCGCCGTCGATCTTGGCGACCTCGAGCGAGCGGCGCCGACCGGTGCGGACCACGCTCGCCAGGGCGTCGGCCCACCGGTCGTCGACCATCGCGGCTGGGAAGCTCAGCAGGCTGCGGCCGCCGCGCTCGACGAACACGGCCGCCTCGCCATCGACGAGCACCACGAGGGCACCAGCCGAGCGAGCGGGGCGACCGTCCGTGGGAGGCCACGGCAGCGCGGCGCCGTAGGGCTGCGCCGGGTCGGTGGCCGCCAGGACCACCACGTCGTCGGCCGCCGCGCCGCCCCGACCGTCGCGGCCGCCGAGGGCGTCGCCCCGGCGCGGCTCGCGCGCCGAGCGGAGCCGGTCGACGGCGCCGGGCACGGCGAACTGGGCGGCACCCAGCCCGGCCACGAAGTAGCCGCGTCGCACGGTGCCACGCTCCTCGAGCGCCTTGAGGACCGGGTACACCCCGGCGAACCCGCCGGTGACCCCCTCGCCGAGCGCCGCCTCGCGGGTGAGCACCCCGTAGCGCTCGAGCAGCTGCATCGCCCGGGCGTGGGCCACCTCGGTGCCCGATGGGGCGGATCGGCCGGGCAGCGGGGCCCGCAGCGGCGCCACCAGCGACCAGCGGCCGGCACCCGATGGCGGCCCGAGGCGCGACAGGCGTCCGGGCCGGGGGCGCGACGCCGGCGAGCGCCGACCACCGCCGGTGCGCGCCCCCGCCACGAAGGCGCGCAGCGGGGCGAGCGAATCGTTGGTGACCTCACCGGCCCACACCAGATCCCACAGGGCGGCGAGCACCGTGGGCTCGTCGTAGGCGGCGCCGGCGGCGGCCGCCGCCCCCACCAGGTCGGCCCAGAACGATGCGCCGCGAGCGGCGAGGTGGTCGCGCAGGGCCTCGTGGACCTCGCCCTCAGGCCGCTCGCCGGCGTCGGGCTCGGGTACGAGCAGGTCCACCTGGTCGCGGAACACGAGGCGGACCCGACCGTCGGTCGAGCCCAGGGGCGCGGCGCCCAACCAGACCACGTCGCCCGCGGTGCACAGCGCGTCGAGGTCGGCCGGGCGGTACTCGGCCAGGCGCGACGGCAGCACGTCGGCCTCGAGCACCGACGCCGGGATCGGCGCGCCGGCCAGCACCGACACCACCTCGACCAGGCCGTCGATCCCCCGCCGGGGCAGGCCCACCCCCTGCCACGGCGGCAGGAAGCGGCCGAGGGCGGCGCCGTCGACCGGCTCGACCTCGGCCCGCAGGACCGCCAGCGAGCGGCGGCGCAGCTGGCGCAGCACCTCGGGATCGCACCACTCGCGCTCGGCGCCGC
>JAGQSL010000437.1 GCA_020439525.1 Acidimicrobiales bacterium
CGTCGGGCCACGTCTCCATCTCGGGGCCGTTGTCGGAGGTGACCATGATGATCGTGTCCTCGAGCTGCCCGGTCTCCTCGAGGGTCCGCACGAGGCGCCCGACGATCTCGTCGAGCTCGATGATCGTGTCCTTGTAGGGGTGGCGCCCGGGGCTCTTGCCGAGGAAGTCCTCGTGGGGGTAGTTGTCGAAGTGGGCGCCGCGGGTGTTGTGGTAGAGGAACCAGGGCGCATCGCCCTCGCCCATGCGCCGCAGGAAGTCCTCGGAGTAGGCGCACCACCGCTGGTCCAGCTCGGAGAGCACCGGGATGGTGACCTCCTCGACCTCCTCGAGCTCTCCGCCCCGCGTGGCCCGCACGAACGACTTGTTGAACGGCTGGTTCTCCACCCACTCGGTGCGAGCCTTGGAGTACACGATCTCGGGGAAGAAGTACGGGTCGCGCCACTCGGTGTACATGTCGCTCACCGACAGGAACCCGTAGAAGTCGTCGAAGCCCACGTGCTGGGGCTGGCTGCCGGTGTTCTCGCCGAGGTGCCACTTGCCGACCGCCTGGGTCACGTAGCCCTGCTCGCTCAGCATCTCCGCCAGGGTGATCTCGCCCTCGAGCCCGCCCTGCTCCCCGTACATGGGGGGCCGCTGGAGGCCGTGGCGCATCGGCATCCGACCGGTCAGGAGCGTCGCCCGGCTCGGGGTGCAGCTGGGCTCGCTGTAGGCGCTCGTGAGCTGCATGCCCCGCCGGGCGAGGGCGTCGATGTTCGGCGTGGGAGCGCCCACCGCCACCCCGCCGCCGTAGCAGCCGAAGTCGCCCCAGCCGACGTCGTCCATGAGGATGACGAGCACGTTGGGCTGCTTGCCACCGTGGCGGTTGGTGAAGCCGTCGAGCTTGGCGTGCGCCGCCTCCACGTCGGCGGGGTGCACGAAGGCCGGCTCGCGGTGCTCGGCGATCGGCGTCGTGGGGGAGGCGATGGGGTCGAAGTCGGGGTGGGCAGCCATGGCCGCGGACGGTAGCGGCCGCTCCCCCGCCGTGCTCGGGCGTCCGTCGGATGCGAGCGAAGGCGTCGACGTGGCCTCGGTGAGCAGGAACCGCGCGCTCGCCGCGAGGACTGCTCACCGGGTCGGTCGGTCCGCCGATCAGCCGCCCCAGTGGTCGTCGGCCAGGGCGATCAGGTCGTCGAGGCGCTCCGCCGGATCGTGGACCGCGTCGAGCCACGCGATCCGCGGATCCCGACGGAACCAGGCCCGCTGTCGACGGGCGAACGCCCGGGTGCGACGGACGGCTTCGTCGAGCGCCTCGTCGAGCGTGGGGCGGTCCCGCCCCGCGACGCGGGCGTCGAGGTGGGCCAGCAGCTCGCGGTAGCCGAGCGCCTGCGCCGCCGTGCGGCTGAGGGGTGGTCCGGCGTGGAGCGCCTCGACCTCGGCGAGGAAGCCGTCGGCCATCTGTTCGGCGTAGCGCGCCTCGATCCGGGCGGCGATCACCTCGCCGGGCAGGCGGATCCCCACCAGGCGCACCGGCGTGTCGCCGTAGGCGTCCACCCCGGGCCCGTACGACGAGAAGGGCCGACCGCTGCCGAGCGTGACCTCGAGCGCGCGCACCACGCGACGACGGTTGGTCGGCTCCATGCGGGCGGCCGCAAGAGGGTCGAGCTCGGCCAGCCGAGCGTGCATCGCCACGGTGTCGGGCTCGGCGGCCAGGTCGGCCGCGACCTCGGGGAACTGGCCGGGGATCTCGAAGCCGTCGATCACCGCCTGGAGGTAGAGGCCGGTCCCGCCCACGAGCACGGCCCGGCGGTCGCGGTCCGCGATGTCGGCCAGGGCGTCGGCCACCGCCACCTGGAACCGGCGCACGTCGAAGGTCTCCGTCGGGTCGACCAGGTCGATCACGTGGTGGCGGACCTCGGCCTGCTCGGCCACCGTGGGCTTCGCTGTGCCGAGGTCCATCCCCCGGTACACCTGCATCGAGTCGACCGACACCAGCTCCACGTCGCCGCGGCGCCGGGCGAGCGCCAGGGCGAGCGAGGACTTGCCCGAGGCCGTGGTGCCGACGATCGCGAGGGGTGCGGGCGCGCCGGGGGGCAGGAGGCGGTGCTCAGCCATGGATCGAGGCCCGATCGGCGGCGACGGGGCCCGGGTCGGGGACCTCGATCGCGCGCGGGCGAGGCAGCAGGGCGAGGGCGTCGGCCCTCACGCCGACGGCCGCCAGGTGCGATACGCAGGCGGGAAGGCGCCGCGGGACGCGTAGGTGGCCACCATCACCGACTCGAGATCGAGCCGGAACAGCACCTCGCCGTCGGAGCCGACGTGGGCCTCCGTCGCGGCCTGCAGCCGCCGCCAGCGGTCGTCGCCTGGCGCGGCCTCCGGCACCTCCGCCGCGGTCCCGGTGATGGCCAGCTCGTCGTCCACCGCCTCGGGCGGGAACGCGTGGAGGGCGAACCGTCCGTCACGCCGCAGGTCCGCGCACTTCGGGGAGGCCTCGATGATGAACGCCCACAGCTGCCCGTCGGCCACCACCGGGCAGATCGGGTGGAGCCGAGGCCCGCCATCGGCCCGCACGGTGGCCAGGAACCCGAGCCCCGGACCGAACTGCGTGAGCAGGGCGAGGGCGTTCGACGCGAGCTCGGGATCGGCGTCGGCGAAGGCGCCCCAGGTGGCCATGGCCGGAGGGTAGGGGGCGGGAATTCGCCGGGCCAGCGCTCAGCCGGCGGCGACGGGGATGCGCGTCCGGTGCACTGCCGGCGCGGTGACCTCGACGAGCACGCCCCGCAGGAAGTGGGGCGCCGCGCTCGTCACCTCGACCTGGGCGTAGGTGCCCACCCGCAGCGGCGTGCCGGCGGCGAAGTGGACGAGCTTGTTCTGGCGGGTGCGGCCGGTGGTCACGCTCGGGTCCTTGCGCGACGGGCCCTCCACGACGACCTCCTCGATGCGCCCCACCCGAGCCTCATGGCGGCGCAGGGCGCTGCGCTCGATCACGGCGCGCAGCCGCTCGAAGCGCTCCCCCACCACCGCCGGATCGACGAAGGCGTCGACCAGCTCGGCCGCCTCGGTGCCCGGACGCGGGGAGTAGATGAAGGTGTACGCCGAGTCGTACTCGGCGGCCGCGGCCAGCGCGAGGGTGCCCTCGAAGTCCGCCTCGGTCTCGCCGGGGAAGCCGACGATGAGGTCGGTGGTGACGGCGAGGTCGTCGATGGCCGATCGGGCCGCCGCGAGCTTGTCGAGGTACCGCTCGGCCGTGTAGCCCCGGTGCATGGCGGCGAGGATCCGGTCGCTGCCGGACTGCACCGGCAGGTGGAGGTGCTCGCACACCGCCGGCGTCTCGGCCATCGCCGCGATGGTCTCGGGCCG
>JAGQSL010000056.1 GCA_020439525.1 Acidimicrobiales bacterium
CCGATCGGGCGAGGTCGGTGGCCGACCGATCGAAGCGGGCGGGCACGTTGCGAGCGACCACCGCCGCCTGGTCGAGGGAGATCTCGCCGGCCCGCAGCGCGCCCAGGAGGCAGGGCAGCTCGTCGACCCGCTTGGCCACCGCCACCAGCTGGTTGGCCGTGGCCTTCGAGCAGCCGATGCGCCAGGCGAGGAACTGGGCGGGGGAGTGGATGCCGGGCCCGACGTGATCGCCTTCGGCCAAGACCTCGACCGTGAGGTCGACGAGCGAGCCGTGGGCGGCGTTGACGATCCCGGCGACGGAGGCGAGGGATCGGCACCGCTCGCCGTAGCCCGCATGGGCGGCGCGGGCGCCCGGGGTGCCGGCGCCAGCCACGTCGTGGAGCTCGAGCACCTTCGGTGGGGTCATGCAGGGGAGATTACCACGGCAACCGAACGCCTGTTCTCAACCAACGATGGTTTCTGTGCATCGATGTGCGTTTTACGATTGGCCGGGTCGATTCCGGACACCCTGGTGCGGCAGGGCCACCGCTACGACGGTGCCTGGCGCAGGGCGAGCTCCCCGCTGAGCGCAACGGCCTGCGGCGCCGGGGCCTCCTCGGCTCCCTGGAGCTTCTTGTTCACGGCGCGCACGGCATCGCGCACGCGATCCGGATCGGTGCCGACGTTCGAGAGCATGGCCCGAAGGATCCGTCCGGCCTCGGCGGCCTGCGTGCCCAGGTGATCGCCGAGCGCTCGGTACGCCTCGAACTTCTGATCGGTGAACAGCTGGTCGGAGGTCGGGTTGGTCGGGAAGCCCGGCACGGTCCGTGCGAGATCGGCGATGTCGTGCGGCGCGGTGCGAGGGATCACCAGCTTGGCGAGCACGATCCATCCGACCGCCTCTGGTCGGTCGCCGTCGGCCGGCACCCGGAACCAACCGGCCACAACGCCGGTGCGGGCCAGGCCGTCCTCGCCTGGCTCCAGCGGACGGGGTTCGAGCTCGATCTCGACGCCCAGCTCGGCACGGGCGAGGCGGGCGGCGTCGCTGAAGGTGCCGAAGGTGTCGGTGGTGTCGCCGGCGGCATCGAAGCAGTAGATCTCGCGACAGCCAGATCGGAGGAGCTCCACCAGGCCGAGGTTCTCGTAGTGGCCGCCGTCGGAGACGTAGACCCACCGGTCGCTGGCTCGGTGGAGCCCGATCATCTCCTTGGCGAGGTACCAGGGCCGCGGGTTGCGATGCGACTCGAACCAGCCCGAACCGTCCGACAGGTAGAGCGGGTTGGGGTACCAGAGCCCGAGCCGCAGGTTCGCGATGGCGAGGATGCTCCGCTCGGGCCGGCTCATCTTGCCCATCGCCGGCGAGAACGCGGCACCGGACACGGCGACGGCGGTCCAGGCCGAGCCCAGGTGCGGGGTGGGGAGATCGTCGGGGGCGACGAACCCTCGAGCCCCGCCCAACGCCGCGCTCCCGACCCGAGTGGGCGAGAAGACCCAGGAGGCGACCGGTCGCCCGGGCGCGGTCGCCCGGTCGTCGGCGAGGTTGACCGCCGCGCACACGAGGAGCTCGGGGTCGGCGTCGACCAGCGACGCGAGCGCGTCTTCCCGCGGGAGCGGGTCGGGTCCGGGAGCCGGCCGGTCCGCGCCGGGCTCCAAGCGCCGCATGGCCGAGCGGTCCACGGCGAACGCGGACTGGAGGCGGGCCCGGTAGAACGAGTGGAGCGACCAGCTGTTGAGGTCGCCGCCGATCAGGATGAGCGAGAGCGGGCCCAACAGCGCCAGCCAGAAGCGCAGCTGGTCGGGCGTCGTCCGACCCGAGTGCACCGGGACGGCGGCGGCGCCGAGGAGCACCGCGGCGAGCAGGAGCGGGCCGACGATCGCGCCGACGAACGCGAGCAGGTAGGGCCGAGCCCGCCGGACCAGCCTCTTGGCCGCCTCCACGGGGGCCGAGGCCGCACCCTCCTTGGCGTCGCCTTGGCGCAGCAGCGGGGCGACCTGGGTGGCGATCGCCGTGAGGTACGCGGCGACGCCGAACCCGGTCGCCGCGCTGAGGCCACCTTCGAGGCGCGCCCATCGGTTCGAGGCGAGCACGGCGAGGTGGGGGGCGAGCCAGAACGCCGTGGCGAATGCCAGCCAGGCCGTCGCGCCGAGCCGGATGAGGCGTTCGAGGCGGAGCCCGCCCCCCGGCGACCGGAAGGTGAGGACGCCGGCGATGCCGGCCAGGAGGACCACCCCGCCGACGCCCTGGAGGATGCCCGTGAGGTAGGAGGGGGGATCGAGGCGGCGGCAGGCCGAGCGGCCGCAGCCCCGCAGCAGCTGGGCGTCCGCCATCCGGACGGCTGGCTCGTCGAGGCGCAGCGTGGCGCTGGGGGCGTCGTAGAGGAGGGTCCCGGCCGGGAGGTCGACGGATCTCCGATCGTCCTCGCCGCACTCGGAGGCGCGCGGGCAGAAGAGGCGGTCCTCGCCCTCGACCCGCAGGCCGTCCACGGTCTCGAGGCCCACCGTGGTGCCTGCCCCGTAGCGGTCGCGCACGTCCTCATCGTCGACCCTGGAGGACGGGGCGGCCGGAGGCCGACCGCAGTCGGGTGCCGGCTCGGGCGCGTCGTCGCCCCCCTCGGCCGCCTCGCCGTCGTTGCCAGGGATCTCAAGGGTCGCGGCCGGGCCGGATCCATCGCCCACCACGAGCGTGCCTGGGCTCGTCAGCTCACCGGTGGCCTTCTCCTCGTCGTCGAACTCCACCGTCGCGGAGACCTTGGCGCGCTGCTCGTCGGTCGATGGGGTCGGGATCACCTCGGTGTCGACGATCGGCACCTGGTGGGCGCCGAGGATCGCGGTCGACCCCGGGACGAGGCGCACCGTGCGACCGAGCGGTGTCCGAGCGCACCCTCCTCCAGGCATCGTGATCGTGGAGCCGGGGCCGATCTTGTTGGGCTCGGTCCATCGAGTGGTCATCGCGCCCAGGGCGAGCCCGGCAGCAATGAGGGTGGCGCCGATGAGCGTGAGGTTGGTGGCGAGGCCGAACCCGAAGCGCGTCAGCGCCCAGAGCTTTCCCCCGGCGCCCGGTGCGAGGTAGTTGCTGTGGCGTCGAAGGTAGGCCTCCTCGTCGCTCCGGCGCGACCAGGGGAGCGGCGAGCCCGGAGCGGACCGGTGCGCGGCCCGGGCGGTCACCCACGCGGTGGCGAGGTACGACCCTCCGGACACCGCCGCGAGGCGTGCGGTCCGCGACAGCTCGGAGGCCTCGTCCTCGGGCATCGGCGCGTCGAGGGCTTGGAGGGCGCCGAGGCAGAAGGACGCCGAGCGGATGCCTCCCCCGGAGCAGCTGACGCCGAGCTCGGGGGGTGCCGGCGAGGCCGCCGCCTCGGCGTCGATCGACGCGCCCGCCTCCGGGGTCGAGCGCCCCTCGCTGGCCGGTGTCACGCCGGGCGAATGGCCGCTGGAGGGGGCCTCGGGGGACGTGCGCCCGTCACGATCGATCCGGTTGGCGATGCGCCCGAGCACCCGTTGCGCGGGCAGGCGCCGGAGGTTGCGAGCCGCGAACGAGCCGAACCGACGCGCGGGCTCGAGGAAGCCGACGCCTGTCGGACGCTCGGATGGTGGCCGGTCGCCGATCGCCTTCCCGGCGGCAACATCGCTGCGAGGTCGACGACGGACCCACCCCAAGACCCGCCTCGCTCGATCGAGCAGCCAGTCGAAGGGTGCACCCCTCGGCGCCTCCCGATCTGCAGCAGCGGTGACCACCAGGCACAGCGCCAACAGCACGAACGGGATCGCAGCGACGAAGGTGCCCACCTTGGCGGCCGTCCACGAGGCGAGGTGCGGATCGACCGAGAGGTCCCGCGGGACGGGGATGGTGACGTCGGCGAGGGCCCGGTCCAGCAGGGCGTTCTCTCGCAGATCGCACCACACGTAGGCGGCGATGAAGAACGAGCCGAAGTTGGCGGCGGCTCGCCAGCGCCGGCTCGTTCGTGAGATCAGCGTGGCCACCACCCCGAGCGCAGCGATCGTCCCGATGAGGGCACGGTCGGCTCGGAGCGCCTCACGGGCCCGAGCCGCGAACCCCGTGTCGCAGATCGCCACCTCGCGAAGGGTCCGCTCCGCACGATCGGCCCGCTGCTCGGCGATGTGCGTCAGGGTCGGTCGCTCGGCGCAACCGGCGCCGACCTGGGGGTCGAGGCGCCCGTTGCTGATCTGGAGCACCGCCGCCCCGATGAGGGCGACCAGCACGAGACCGAGCGCCCGCGCCGTGTACCGGCCGAAGAGGTGCGGCTTCGGCGAGGTCTGCCGTGGCTCGTGGCGCTGTCGGAGCGCGCGGTCGAGGAGGGCCAGCACGGTCGAGCCGGCGGCACCGATCGAGAAGACCAACGCGAGCAACCTGATCCCCACCGGTCCCCACCTCTGAGTGCGCATGCCCAGCGCTGCTCGCCGAGAGCCTCGCACGGATCCGCGTGGGAGGCCAGCGATCGTCGTGCACTCAGCTCGCCTGCCGGGGGACGCCGCCACCTCGCGTCGCCGCAGGCCATGCTCGTGGAGATGGAACCGACGAGCAACGACGGATCCGTGCGCGGTCGCATGGCGCCCACCCGGGTCGCCGTACGGTGGTGACGTGGCAGCGTCGGAGCTCGGTCCGTGGGAGCCGTTGCCCCTGGCGGAGGTGGTCGAGACCTTCGCACCGGCTCCCTGCCGCTGGTGGGTGAGCGGCGGGCACGCACTCGATCTGCACCTCGGGCGCTCCTGGCGGGAGCACGAGGACGTCGACGTCGGCATCCGTCGCACCGACCTCGGTGCGTTGCCCGCGCTGCTCGCCGGCTGGGACCTGCACGTCGCAGCTGCCGGCCGGCTCTCGCCGTGGCACGGGGAGCCACTCGAGGCCGCCCGCCACCAGAACAACGTGTGGTGCCGCCGGGCCAGCGGTGCCCCGTGGTCCCTCGACGTGACGGTGGGGGACGGCTCGGCTCAGGAGTGGATCTACCGCCGAGATCCATCGGTCCGGGTCCCGTGGAACCGGGCGGTGCTCGAGACGGCCGACGGCATCGCCTACCTCGCGCCCGAGCTGCAGCTCCTCTACAAGAGCTCGGCGCCCCGCTCGAAGGACGACGTCGATGCCACCGAGGTGATCCCCGACCTCGATCCCCGACAGTGCAGCTTCCTCGCCCGGCGGCTCGCTCCCGACCACCCCTGGCACCGCCTGTTCGCCTGATGTCGGACACGATCGCCGGCACCTCGCCGTCGTCGTCCGGCATGCTGGCGCCGATGGATGAGCCGATCGACCACGCCGACCGGAGGAGCGCCGCCATCCGGCGGCTCGTGGGCGTGTACGACGCCGACGGCACGGCGTGGGGTGAGCTGAGCTACTGGGTGGGCGCACGCCTCGGCCGAGCGCACTGCGCGCTGTGCGACATCACCCACGGGAGCGTGCGGGAGAAGGGCGAGTGGCGCACGTGTCGGGCGGGGCTGCCGGTGCCGTTCGACACCTACCACCGCAACGACCAGCCCGATGCGGTCCGCGCTGCGCTGCACGGGGCGGCACCTGCGGTGGTCGCCGAGACCGCCGACGCCGTCGTCGCGCTCCTCGACGGTCCGGCGCTCGACGCCTGCGGCGGCTCTCCGGACGCCCTGGTGGCCGCGATCGAACGAGCCGTCGACGCCCGCGGCCTGGCCTGGCCGTAGGGGCACGGGGCTCATGAGCGACCGGATCACCAGCGACGACCGCGCCGAGGATGTGGTCCTCAGCGACGGGCAACGCATCGCCATCCGGTGGTCGGAGGCCGTCCTCGTCGACGTCGTGGTGCTCAACCTGCTCGTCGAGCACGTGGACGGGATCGTCATCGACTCGTTCACCATCTCGGTGGGCGCGGCGATCCTCATCCGCCTGCTCCTGCAGGCGACGCTCGGGGTCGAGCACCGCATCGCGGCGCGCTTCCGCGATCGGTCCGGCATCGGAAGCCGCATCGGCCGGGTGCTCGGCGCCTGGCTCGTGCTGTTCCTCTCGAAGTTCGTCATCCTCGAGGCGATCGACCTCGTGTTCGGGAGCGAGGTCGACCTCGGCGGCGTCGTCGGGGTGATCGCGATCTCGATCGCCCTCGTGGTGGTCGAGCGCGCCGTGCTCGCGCTCTACCGGCGCCTCTGACCGAGCCCGACGGGCGAGGGCGGGTCACGACGGGGCGGCGTCCTCGCGTCGGTGGTCGGCCGCGAGGACGGCGAGCTTGTCGGCGTCGACCCGGTCGCCCGGGACGGCGGCCACCTTGCACTCGGTCACGGCCCGGAGCGTCGCCGTCCGGGTGCCGCCCTCCAGCACCGCTCGCTCGCCGAGCACGGCGCCGGGTCCGACCTCGGCCAGCGGCTCGCCGTCGACGTCCACGACCAGCACGCCGTTGAGGAGCAGGAAGAGCTCGCTGCTGGCCGAGCCCTGCTCCACGAGCGACCGGCCTTGCTTGATCCGGCGGATGTCGGGCTTGGCGCCGCCTCGCATGATCGACTCCTGGAGCTGGCGCTCGAGCGCGGTCTCGACCTCGGTCACCAGCGCCGGCGAGTCCTCGTCGCCCCACGGGGTGCGACGCCCGAACGAGCTGGTCATCCACCGCTTGTACTCGGCGACGCTGCTCTTGGCGACCAGCTCGCCACCGTCGTCGTAGACCCAGTGCCGGGGGAACCCCGACGATCCGACCATGGCGGCGTCGTGGGTGCCGTCGGCGCGGATCGTGAGCTCCAACGTGGTCCAGACGATGGGCGCGCCGTACTGCACGAACGGCGGGTGCTTCACGGCCCGGGGCATGGGCGCGCCGGTCCGGCCGCCGACCGTCTGGGTGAACCGCACCGCCGCGTCCGACACCTCCGGGTCGGCCTGGAGGTCGTGCAGCTTGGTGGCCGGGATGGTGATCGAGCCCGCCCCGAGGCCGACCGTCGTGGCGCCGATCTCACCGCCGCCGCAGTACCCGCAGTCGAGGATGCGCCCGTCGTCGTCCAGCTCGATGTAGGCCCGCAGGTGGTTGGCGAACCGGAAGCGGTCGTGCACCCGGAGGTCCTCGATCGCGGCGGGGAGGTCGGCGCCGAGGCGGTCGGGCGGCGGCGGATCGTGGTGCGCCATCTTCATGCGGGTGGCGATCCTGCCCATCCCCTCGAGGAGGTCGGACGGGATCCAGGAGACGGTCGTGATGCTGCGCTCGATTCGCATGGCGCCACGGTGCGCCGCCGTCAGCCCGCCGACCAGGGTGGCCGCCCTCGACGGCGTGGGGGCTGACCCCACCCCCGTCCTCGCGCTCGCACGCTGTTCACGGTCCGCTCCAGCGACCACAGTGCAGGTGCACGCCCACGCACCCCGAGGGTCCGATGACGATCTCCGTGTTCCTGGCCGACGACAACCTGATCGTTCGAGAGGGCGTCCGGGCCCTGCTCGAGCTCGAAGACGACTTCGAGGTGCTCGGCCACGCCGCCGACCACGACGAGCTCGTGGCGGGGGCAGACGAGACGCAGCCGCAGGTGATCGTGACCGACATCCGGATGCCGCCCACGTTCTCCCGGGAGGGGATCGAGGCGGCGAAGGAGGTCCGCAAGCGCCACCCGGGCACCGGCGTGGTGATCCTCTCGCAGTTCGACGACCCCGACTACGCCGTCTCGCTGCTCTCGGAGGGGGCGGCGGGGTACGCCTACCTCCTCAAGGACCGGGTGGGAGAGGGCGACCAGCTGGCCCGGGCGGTGCGCGAGGTCGCCTCCGGCGGCTCCATGCTCGATCCGACCATCGTGGCGGCGCTGACCGCCCCGGCCCGGGCCGACTCGACGCTCTCGGCCGCCGAGGAGGACCTCCTCCAGCAGATCGCGCAGGGCCGGTCGATCAAGGCGATCGCCGTGGCCCGCAAGACGACCCCCGCCGACGTCAACGCGTCGATCGAGGCCCTCTTCGCCACGCTCGCCGAAGGGCTGACGGCAGGACGGTCCGACAGCCTCGATCGCCTCAAGCTGCTGCAGCAGGCGATCGTCGATCGCAAGGAGCAGGGGGAGTCGCTCACCCGGTTCCTGCCCGGCGGCGTCGCCACCCAGGTCCTCGAGCAGGGTCGCCGGCCGGGCGACACCGAGGAGCTGACCTGCACGGTGCTGATGTCGGACATCCGGGGCTACACGACGATCGCCGAGCACGCCGACCCGAGCTCGCTCGCTGGTCAGCTCCACGCCCACCGCGCCGCCATGAACCGGGCGATCCTCGACCGGAACGGCACCGTGATGCAGTTCGTCGGCGATGCCGTGATGGCGGTGTTCGGGGCCCCGGTGGCCTCCGACGACCACGCCGAGCGAGCCGTCGCCGCCGCGGTCGCCATGCACGAGGCGCAGCGCCAGCTGAACGCGCAGTGGGCGCCCGACCGGCCGGCGTTCCAGCTCGGCATCGGGCTGTCGACCGGGCCGGTGGCGGCGGCGCTGCTGGGCTCGGAGGAGCGCTTGGAGTACACGGTGGTCGGCGACACGGTGAACCTGACCCAGCGCCTGCAGCAGTGGGCCGAGCCCGGCGAGACCGTGCTCAGCGAGGCGACGTGGGCGGCCCTCGCCGAGCGGCCGGCGGCCGACGAGCTCGAGCCGGCGATGGTCAAGGGCCGCGACACCGCCGTGGGCGCCCACCGGTTCCCGCCGAGGGCGACGTGAACCTCACCGACGAGCTCCGGGTCCGCGTCGGACGGACCCTCGCGGCCGCCGCGATCCTGCTCGCCGTCGGGGGCCTGGTGGTCGTGGCCGCGCTCGGGGAGTGGAAGCTCGCCTGGGACACGCTCGCGCCCGTCAACGCGACCATGGGGGTGGGCTTCGGTGCCCTGGCCTGGACGGTGCTGCCGCGCCAGCCCCGCAACAGCTCGGTCTGGGCGTACGCGTGGGCGGCCTTCTTCGGCGGCCTCTACGCCACGGTCACCGCGGTGCTGGTCCTGTCGACCACCGATGCCATGCGCAACGGCCCCACCGCCACGTTCGTCCCGGCCGATCTCCCCGCCCCGGCCGGGGTCGCCATCGGGGTCCTGATCACGATCTGGCTCCCGGCGGTCTTCCTGCCGCTCACCCTGGGCCTGGTCCTCTTCCCCGACGGCCACCTCCCGTCGCGTCGGTGGCGGTGGGTCGTCCGGTACCAGGCGACGACGATGGTCGTGGCCGTGGTCTCGAGCCTCATCTACTACAACCGGTGGTGCACCACGGAGGTCACCGCCGTGGCCGACACCGGCACCCCGCTGGGCCTCACGGTGAACGTGAGCATCATCCTCGCCCAGCTCGGGGCGATCCCGGGGTTCGCCTCGCTCGTCGTGCGCTACCGGACCAGCGACGCCACCGTCCGCCGCCAGGTCCGCTGGATCGCGTCCGGTGGCGCGGTCGCCGTCGTCGGCTCGCTCATCTTCGTGCTGATCGACAACGGCGTCGCCGGCGACAGCCCGGGCACGACCTTCGAGAACCTCTTCAACCTGATCCCCCTGATCGTCCTCATCGCGTCGTTCTGGGTGGCCATCACCCGGTATCGGCTCTACGAGATCGACGCCATCATCTCGAAGTCGGTCGCCTACCTCGGCCTGGCCGCGGTCATCGCCGCGCTCTACGCCGCCGTGGTGATCGCCCCGCTGGTGGTCATCGGGGGCACCGGCGACGGCGGGCCGGGCTTGGCCCTGCCGATCGTCGCTGCCGCGGTCGTCGCCCTCGTGTTCGAGCCCGTCCGCGCCCGCATGCAGCGGTGGGCGAACCGGCTGGTGTACGGCAGCCGGGCCACGCCCTACGAGGTGCTCTCCAAGGTGACGTCCAGCCTCTCGGACGACACCGCCGATGACGGCACCGACGGCCTCGCCCGGCTCCTGGCCCAGGGGACCGGGGCCAGCCGTGCGGTGGTGTGGCTCCTCCACGGCGGCGTGCTCCACCCGGCGGGCGCGTGGGCCACCGACGGGCCCGCGGCGCTCGAGCCCCTGGCCGTTCACGCGCTGATCGACGACGAGCTCCACGAGTCCCGGCCGGTCCACCACCTCGACGAGCAGATCGGTGCGCTCAGCATCGCCAAGCCGCCGAGCGACCCGATCACCCCGGCCGACCGCGAGCTGCTGACCGACGTCGCGGCGGGCGCCGGGCTCCGGTTGCGCAACATCAGCCTGAACCGCGAGCTCGAGCGGCGGGCGCTCGAGGTGCGGGCGTCGCGCCAGCGCCTGATCGCCGCCCAGGACGCCGAGCGCCACCGCCTCGAGCGCGACCTGCACGATGGCGCCCAGCAGCAGGTCGTGGCGTTGAAGGTCAAGCTCGGGATCGTCAAGACCATCGCCGAGCGCGAGGGTGCCGACCAGATCGCCACGCTCGCCGTGGGCCTGGCCGACGAGACCCAGCAAGCGGTGGACGCGCTGCGGGCGGTCGCCCACGGCATCTACCCACCGCTGCTCGAGTCCGAGGGGCTGGCCACCGCGGTCCGGGCCATCGAGCGGACGGCGTCGATCCCGCTCGCCGTCGACGTGGGCGGCGTGGGTCGCTACGAGCGCCACGTCGAGGAGACGGTCTACTTCTGCGTGCTCGAGACGCTCGAGCGGGCCCGCATGGCCGGGGCGACCGACATCGGGGTCGCCATCGCCGACCACGACGGCGCGCTGGTGACCACCGTCGACGCCACGCGGCTGGTGGCGGCGCTCGACCTGACCGCCATCGCGGACCGGCTCGATGCTGCGCTCGGGACGCTCGTGGTCACGCCCCAGGCGGGGACCGGCACCCGCATCACCGCCTCGGTGCCGGCCACGGCCCTGGCCGGGGACCCCGCATGAGCACGACGCCCCGGACGCGCAACGCCCTGCTGGCGCTGGCCTGGGTGATCGGCTTGGGCGCCTACGCAGCGATGCTGGCGCAGACGCTCGGCTTCGAGGTGGTGGCGCTGGGCAACGTGGCCTTCCTGGCCATCGGGACGCTCATCGTGGTGCGTCGGCCGGGCAACGTGATCGGGCCGATCCTGGTGGGCCTCGGCGCCGTGTACCTGGTGCTGATCTCGGCCGACGTCACGAGCGAGACGCTCGCGGACGGTGGCCACCTCGAGGCCGCCGGCTGGGTCGCGCTCTTGGCCAGTGTCGCCTTCGTGCCGGCCATCTGGTGCAACAACGTCGTCTTGTGGCTGGTCTTCCCCGACGGCCGCACCGAGTCGCGCGGGGCGCGCCGCTTCCTGCGGCTGAGCGGGGTCTACGCGCTGGTGGTGACGGTGCTGACGGCGTTCGCCGAGCCGAACGTGCTCGGCCCCGGGGCGCTGACCCAACCCCATCCGTTCGTCGACGCGTCGACGGCCGAGTCGGTGCTGGATGTCGTGAGCGGGCTGACCGCGATGCTGTTCCTGATGGGCCTGGTCGCCGCCGGGATGCTCGTCGTCCGGGGTCGGCGCAGCGGCCCGATCGAGCGTCGCCAGATCTCCTGGGTCGCCTTCGGGGTGATCATCAACATCGCCTTGACCCTCGTGAACGCCTTCTTCCACCCGCTGGGATCCGAGGCCCAGCGGGCCTTCCTCGTCCTCGACACCCTGGCGGGGATCGTCGTCGTGGCGGCGTTCGGCGTGGCCATCTTGCGGTACCGGCTCTACGAGATCGACCGGATCATCAGCCGCTCGGTCACCTACGGCGCCCTCGCCGCGTTCATCGGCGGGGTCTACATCGCCATCGTCGTCGGGGTCGGCGATCTGCTCGGCGGCGAGGCCGGCTTCGGGCTGTCGATCGCGGCGACCGTGGTGGTGGCGCTGGCCTTCCAGCCGGTCCGCCGGAAGGTGGCGACCGCGGCCAACCGGCTCGTCTACGGCGAGCGGGCCACGCCCCACGAGATCCTCGTCCGGTTCTCGCACCGCTCCTCGGAGCTCGCCGACGAGGAGCTGATGGAGCGGATCCCGCAGCTGATCGCCGATGGCACCGGGGCCACGGCGGCCTCCCTGTGGGTCCGCTCCGGCGACGGGTTCCGGACGGTGTCGTCGTGGCCGGCCGGCATCGAGCCCCGGCGGGTCGGCGGCGCCGACGGGTTCGACGACCCGGAGGCCGACCGCTCGCTGCCGGTGTTCCACGACGGCGAGCTGCTCGGCGGCCTGTCGCTGGTCAAGGAGCCGGGCGAGGCGCTGACCCCCGACGAGGAGGAGGTCGTCGCCGACCTCGCCGCCGGGCTGGGCCTGGCGCTGCGCAACGCTCGGCTCACCGGCCAGCTGCGCCGGCAGGTCGCGGAGCTGGAGGCGTCGCGCGAGCGCGTGCTGGCGGCGGCCGATGCGGCCCGGCGAGAGCTGGAGCACACGCTCGACAGCGGACCGCAGCAGCAGCTGGTGGCGCTGAAGGTGAAGCTGGGGCCCACCCGCAAGCGGGCCGAGCGCCTGGGTGCCACCAAGACGGCCGACCTCCTCGCCCAGCTCGAGCAGCAGGCCGGCGACGCGATCCGCGCCGTCCGCGACTTCGCCGGGGGCATCTACCCGCCGCTGCTCGAGGCGGAGGGCCTCGTGGTGGCCATCGGCCAGCAGGCGCGGCAGTCGGCGCTCCCGGTGTCGGTGCACGGTGACGGCCTCGGTCGGTACGGCCGCGAGGTGGAGGCCGCCGTGTACTTCGCCGTCCTCGAGGCGCTCCAGAACGCCGCCAAGTACGCCGAGGCGAGCTCGGCCACGGTCTCGCTCGGCGCCGGCGACGGGTCGCTGAGGTTCGAGGTGCGCGACGACGGCTGCGGCTTCGACCCGGCGACGGTCGCCCCTGGGGCGGGGCTCACGAGCATCGGCGATCGGCTCGACACGGTCGGCGGTTCGGTGCGCCTCGACTCGAGCCCGGGGCGGGGGACCAGCGTGATCGGCACCGTCCCGATCGACGAGATGGCGCGGGCCTGAGGGCTCGTCAGCGGGCGAGGATGGCGGCCCAGACCTCTTCGAGCTCGTCCATGCCGAACGACGACTTCGGGAGGAAGCGGAAGGCGCCGGCCTCGACCGCGAGCTCGTCGTAGCGGCCGCCCTCGTGGGTCGACAGGACGAGGACCTCGGGCGGCTGGTCGAGGGCGGCGATGCGGCGGGTCGCCTCGATGCCGTCGATGCCGGGCATCTGCACGTCCATCAGGACCAGGTCGGGCTTCAGCGATGCCGCCAGCTCCACGCCGCGCTCGCCGTCCTCGGCCTCGCCGACCACCTCGAACCCGTCGGTCATCTCCACGACCATCTTCGATGCCTCCCGGAAGGGCGGCTGGTCGTCGACGATCAGGACTCGGACATCTGCCACCACGCCATCATCGCCCGTCGCCGGGCCGTCGCCCAGCGGGTGGACCCCACTCCGAGGGGGGTGCTGTCACGGTGGGGCGGGGAGGGCGCCGAGGTAGACGAGCACGGCGCGCACCCGCCGGTGGACGTCGTCGGTCTCGGGGAGGTCGAGCTTGGTGAAGATCGATCCGATGTGCTTCTCGGCCGAGCGGGCGGAGATGAACAGGGCCTCGCCGATCGCCGCGTTGCTCCCGCCCTTGGCCATCTCGGCCAGGACCTCGCGCTCGCGGTCGGTGAGGCGGTCGAGCACCGAGGGCTCGGCCTGCGAGCGGCCCTCGATCAGGGCGTCGACCACCTTCGGGTCGAGCACCGATCCGCCGTCCGCCACGCGCCGGATGGCCGCGGCGAGCTCGGCGATGTCGCCCACCCGCTCCTTCAGCAGGTAGGCCCGGCCGTCCGATCCGGCGGCGAACAGCCGCACCGCGTAGTCGGGCTCGACGTACTGGCTGAGGACGACCACGCCCATCTCCGGGTGCGTGGTGCGGATCTCCACGGCGGCGCGGATGCCCTCGTCGGACTGGGTGGGCGGCATGCGGATGTCGGTGAGGACCACGTCGGGCCGGTGCTCGTCGACCGCGTCGATCAGCTCGCCGTAGCTCCCGACCGCCGCCACCAGCTCGAGGCCGTCGTCGAGGGACAGCGACGACGTGATGCCCTCCCGCATGAGGTAGCTGTCCTCGGCGAGGACGACACGGAGGACCACGTCGGGATGGTACCCGGGCGGTTCAGTCCGCCCTGGCCCGGCGGGCGGCCAGCTCGGCGCGAGACGAGATGTCGAGCTTGGCGAAGACGTGGCTCAGGTGGGTCTTGACCGTGCTCCGGCTCATGAAGAGCCGCTCGGCGATCTGCGGGTTGGTCAACCCGTCGACGACGGCGTCGGCCACCTCGAGCTCGGTCGGCGTGAGGCTGGCCCAGCCCGTGGCGGGCCGCAGCCGCGGACCGCGGGACCGGAGCGCCTGGGCCACCGCGTGGCGCAGGTCGAGGCGTTCGGCCTCGGCTCCTCCGGCAGCCAGCGCCTCGGCATCCGTCGCGGCGGTCACCGCCTCCTGGCGCCAGGCCGCCTCGTGCGCGGAGATCGCCCAGCCCTGCTGCTCGCGCACGGCATCGGTCGCCGCCAGGAGCCGGCCGGCGGTCCGGTCGTCACCGCCGGCGGCGCAGGCCCACGCCAGGACCACGAGGGCCTGGGCGAGGTGGATGTCGTAGGGCTCGTCCTGCCATCGCTCCAGCACGCGCCGGCAGGCCCCGGCGGCGGGGCCGGGATCGCCGCGCTGGAGGTCGGCGACGGCACCGAAGAGCTCGGCGAGGCCGGCGTACAGCGGCGTCTGCAGCTGCGCGGCCTGCTCGGCGAGCCGCTGGATCGTGGTTCGGACGGTGGGGTCTCGGCGCTGCAGCTGACCCACGGCGCAGAGCTCGAGCGTCAGCGCGACGGCGGTGTGGACCATCCCCTCCGCGAGGGGGTCGAGCCAGGGCTCGAGGGCGTCGGGCGCGTCCCAGGCCCCGCGCCAGAGCGCCAGCTCGACGGCCGTGGCCGCCATCATCCACTGCACGATCGGCCCGCCGCCGCGACGGTCCAGGTCCTCTGCGCATCGGGCGAGCGCGCCCTCCGCCTCGTCGAGCGCCCCCTCCCGGCACTGCGACAGCGCGACCACCCGGGCTGCCCACGCGATGGTGACGAGGTCGCCGGACGCCTGGGCGGTCGACCGCGCCGCCATCGCCCGCTCGAGCGCGCCGCTGGCCCCCCGGCGGAGGTCGATCACCGCGATGCCGTTGTGGTGCCACGCGGCGAAGAAGGGGTTGTCGTCGGCCAGCCCCAGCTCGCAGGCCCGCTCCAGCCACACCTCGGCCTCACGGAACCGGTCGGCGAGGAGGTAGGAGTAGCCGATCTTCTGGGTGATCTCGACGGTGGCCCAGCGGTCGCCCGCCTGCCGGGCGAGGTCGAGGCCCTCCTCGAGCGCCGGGATCGTGCCGATCGGGTCGACGAACTGGAGGGCGTCGGAGCGGAGGTCGATGGCCCGCGCCTCGATGCCCGGGTCACCGGCCGCCCGGGCGGCGACGATGGCGGCGTCGGCGAGCGCCGTGGACCGGACGAGGTCGCCGAAGTAGTAGACGACGTAGCCACGTCCCCACAGCAGTCGGGGGAGGAGCGCCCCGGCGTCGGGACCGAGCCGCTCGGCCGCGAGGGCGAGCCACTCATCGGCGTCGGCGTAGTGGGCGGTCTGCACCCAGTAGAGCGTGAGGTCGGAGGCGAGGCGCGCGAGCGGCATCGGCTCGGGTCGGCTCGCGGCGTGGACGAGCGCGGCGCGGAGGTTGTCGTGCTCGACCGCGAGCCGGGGGCGCTCGGCGAGCTGGGCGCCGGTCTCGAGGTGCGGGGCCACCGCGGCCGCGAGCGCGGCGTAGTGGGCCAGGTGCCGGTCGGCGACGTCGGTCCTCTCGTCGCTCTCCTCCAAGCGGGCGAGGGAGAACTGCTTGATGGTCTCGAGCATCCGGTACCGGGGCTCAGCGCCCTCGTCGTCGAGCAGCACCAGCGACCGGTCGACCAGGTTGGTCAGGTGGTCGAGGACGGCGTAGGGGTCGAGCGGTTCGAAGGCGGCGACCGCCTCCGCCGCGTCGAGGGTGAACCCCCCGCAGAACAGGGCCAGCCGCCGAAGCAGCGTCCGCTCCTGCTCGTCGAGGAGCTGGTGGCTCCACTCGACCGAGGCGAGGAGCGTCTGCTGGCGGGGGAGCAGGGTCGCGCTCCCACCGCGCAGGAGGCGGAACCGATCGTCGAGCCCTTCGGCGATGCGCTCCACCGGGAGGCTGCGCACCCGGGCGGCCGCGAGCTCGATCGCCAGCGGGATGCCGTCGAGGCGGGAGCAGATGCCGGCGACGGACGCGGCGTTCTCGTTCGTCACCGCGAAGTTCGGTCGTGCCCGCACCGCCCGGTCGACGAAGAGGCGGACCGAGTCGTACTGGTCGAGCGAGTCCAGGTCAGCGGCATCGTCGGGCCCCGGAGCGCCGAGCGACGGCACCCGCCACGTCACCTCGCCCGGAAGGTTCAGGGGTTGGCGGCTCGTCGCCACGATCTGGAGGGGTGGACACGAGCGCAGGAGGGCGCCGATCACCTCGGCGGCGTCGTCCAGCAGGTGCTCGCAGTTGTCGACCACGAGGAGGGCCCGCGCATCTCGCAGCCGCTCGACCACCAGGTCGAGGAGCGACTGCTCGGCGCTGCCGTGCACCCGCAGGACGTCGGCCAGCGTGCCGAGGACCGAGCTCGTCTCGCCGAGGGGAGCGAGCTCGACGTACCAGACGCCGTCGCGGTGGCGCTCGACGCGGTCGGCGGCGGCCTGGAGCGCGAGGCGGGTCTTGCCGCAGCCGCCCGAACCGGTGAGCGTGAGGAGTCGGACGTCGTCGAGGAGCGCGTGCAGCTGGGCCAGCTCGGCCTCCCGTCCGATGAAGGGCGTGAGCTGCGTGGGCAGGTTGTTGCCCACCACGTCGAGGCCGCGGAGGGGAGGGAAGTCCCGCCGCAGCGCCGGGTGGGCGAGCTGGAAGACCTGCTCGGGGCGCTCCAGGTTGCGGAGCCGGTAGGAGCCGAGGTCGATCCACGTCGCCTCGGGGGGGAGCAGGTCGGCCACGAGATCGACGCAGGCTCGTGAGGCGATGACCTGGGAGCCGTGGGCCAGCGCTCGGAGGCGGGCGGTCCGGATGATGGTCTCGCCGGCGTAGTTGCCCTCGTCGCGCAGGCGCGCCTCACCCGTGTGCAGCGCCATCCGCACCTCGATGTCGATCCCGTCCGGCCACGGCTCCTCGGCCAGCGCCCGCTGGGCATCGAGGGCGGCTCGGACCGCATCGGATCCCCGGGCGAAGGCGGCGACCACGCTGTCGCCCTCCCCCTGCTCCACCGGGCAGACGCCGTCGTGGTCGGAGATGGCGGCGTGGAGCAGGGCGTAGTGGCGGGCGATGACCGTGGTCATCTCCTCGGGGTGGGCCTCCCACTGCTCGGTGGACCCCGCCACGTCGGTGAGGAGGAAGGTGACGACGCCGGCCGGCAGCTGGGCACGTGTGGTCTCGACCATGGCTCGCCTCGGGTCGCTCGACTCCCCGGGCGAGTCTGGCAGGTGGGGTGACGTCATGGCGCGGCCTCGGGGAGGGCGGCCACGGCATCGACCTCGATGCGCTGGCCCTCGTGGAAGAGGGCCTGCACCCCGAGCAGCGTGCAGGCGTTCGGCACGAGGTCTCCGAACGCGCGCAGCGCGCCGGCGACGACGGCGTCGAGGTCATGGGGCCGGTAGTCCGCCACGTAGATGACCGTGCGCACGACCTCGGCGGGCCCGGCGCCGACGGCCGCGAGGGCATGGCCCAGGTTCGAGAACGCGGCGGCGGCCTGGGCCTCGAGGTCGTCGCCCCCGACGAGTGCGCCGGTCCGGTCGACGGGGGCCTGGCCGGCGACGTGCACGGTCCGGAGGCCCTCGCTGATGACGACGTGGGCGACACCCGGCAGCTCGGGCAGATCGGGTGGGTTGATCCGGGTGATCGTCATGGTCGGATCATCCGGGTGGCGCCGGCCGAGAACATCGGCCAGGTGGCCATCCGCCGCCCCACGCTGGGCCAGGTGACGATGAGTCGCCCTAGGGGCGGGCTCCTGTCCTCGGGTCCGTTGCCGCGGTCCCGATGGATGGCCATCCATCTGTGCGGCCCACCTGAGGGTCCCCAGGTCACGGCCTCGCAACGGACTGCCTCGTCGTTGCCTCATCGTGCGGCAGGACGGGCTGGAACGTAAGACGAGATCGGCCTGCAACTCGTCGGGACGGATGTGCTCCCGATCGCTGCCCTGGCCCATCCTCTGCCATCCTCCGATGAGTTCTCGGTGGCGGTTGGCCGGGTGTGCTGTTGCGGTCCTTCTCTTGGCGGGTTGCAGCACCACCGGAGGCGACTCCCGGGATGGTCAGCAGCCGACAGGTTCCACCACAACGACGGCCCCGAAGGTGGATCGAGGGCTGATCGCGTTCGAACAGGGCGTGTTCGGTGAGGACGAGCGCCTGGTGTTCTTCGACCCGGCGACGGAGAAGGTCACGCCGGTACCCGGCGGGGAGCGTGGCTACTACGCCCGCTTCTCGGAGGACGGTTCGATGCTTGTCTGGTCTCGCCTGCGGGAGGACAGGGAGGGCACGGATGGGGTGATGGTCCATGACCTTCGGACCGGCAAGACGCGCAAGATCCAAGAGGAGGGTGGCGGGTGTCCAGCGTTCGCTCCCGATGGGCGCTCAGTGGTCACCAGTTCGGCCGAGCGCATCGACCTGGACTCCGGGAAGATCGACCCGCTTCCGGGTCCCAAGGAAGGGTGCCGCATCGAGCTTGAGGACGGCCGATTCCTCTACACCCACCATGACGACAAGATTCAGCTCATCGACGGCGACAAGATCGGGACCATCTACCGAGCGCCTGGATGCCGTCTCGACACGGCCTCGATCTCGCATGAGGGCTCCAACGTGGCGTTCATCCGGCGGTGCAAGGCGACGGATGACTTTGGCGTGACGGTGATGGGGATCGATGGGTCGAAGCCGCAGTCGGCGGTCAAGGGCAACTGCTACGGGACGGGCTGGTCACCAGATGGGAAGTCCATGGTCTCTGCTTGCGTCGACGCAGGTGAGACAGCCGCGTCGCTCTGGGTCTTCGATCTGGCCGGGAGTGCCCAGCCTGAGAAGGTCCAGCCCAGCCCGGTGAACACTCCGACGTGGGGGACAAGGGCTCCAGACTGAAAGACGCCGGCTGATCACGCCTGGCGCTCACTGCACGGTGCTGGTCGCCGCAGTCGGCCCATCGGTCGGTGCGGTGTGCTGGCCCTTGCGGCGCTCTCGGTATCGCCGCTTCGCCTCGCGATTGCGGGCCTCGGTCCCTCGGTCTCAGGGGCTCGGCCATGGGTGAACGCCCACGCAGCCCGCTGGGCCCTCACCGTTGCGCCGGAGATCGTGGGAACTCGGCGGCGTGCGCCACGTTGCGGGCCTGGGTGGTGGCCGGAACCAGGTGAACGGAACTCCTGAGTCGCTGGGCGGTGGAGCTCTGCCACCGGGAGGATTTGGGGTCTGACCAGGGCTTTCGCTGTGGTTTGACGGCGGGTGACGATGAGTCGGCCTGTAGGCGGGGTTCTGTCCTCGGGTCCGTTGCCGGGGTCCCGATGGATGGCCATCCATCTGTGCGGCCCACCTGAGGGTCCCTCCGGAGAGGGGCGGACGAGCAGCCCTGCCCTCGATTCGGCCTTGCTCCCGGTGGGGGTTGCCGAGCCGGCCAGGTCGCCCTGACCGCTGGTGCGCTCTTACCGCACCGTTTCACCCTTGCCTGTGCCTCCCGGAGGAGGCCATCGGCGGTCTGTTCTCTGTGGCCCGATCCGTGAGGTCGCCCCCACCTGGCTCGCGCCAGCACCGTGCCCTGTGGAGCCCCGACCTTCCTCAGCACCGCCGCCCGAGGGCGACGACGCCGCGGCCACCCGGCCGACTCATCGTCACGATCAGCATGCCAGGCGCGGCCGGGGCCGCGCCGAGGCGAGCGTCAGCTGCCGCCGTCGCCCTCGGCCTCGGCGTCGCTCACCAGCTTGGCGTTGTTGCTCACGGCGTCGGTCGACGGGTAGAGCGCCGAGGTGGGCACGGCGCCGTCGCCGCCGTTGGAGAGCAGGGCGGCGCGGCGGGCGGCGCCGGCGGCGATGGCCGCCCAGCGGCCCCGCCACTCCGTGGTGGTGGCGTCGGAGACGACCTGCGTGTACGAGGCGGCGAGCGTGCTCTCGAGCTTGCCCATCAGGCTGAGGATGGCGCCATCGGAGGTCATCTGGTCGGCGACCGGGTCGATCACGTTGGTCTGGACCCACTCGTTGGGGTCGGTGACCTTCTGGTCGGCGCCGTCGACCGCACCGTTGAACGTGTCGGCGAGCTCGGTGTGCTCGCCGGCGATGCGCTCGGCCTGGGCCGACAGCTCGGCGTCGGTGAGCTTCGGGCCGTAGGTGGTGTAGGCGGCGGCCACCACCAGCTCGAGCGAGGCGGCGGTGCGCAGGTTCTGCTGCTCGGTGGCCAGCTCGACCTCGGACGGCTCGCCCAGGGGCACCGTGGGGGTGACCAGGGTGGTGGTGGGGTCGACGCCGGACTGGCCGGACTTGCTGTTGTCCTTGGTGCCGCAGGCGGCGAGGAAGGCGGTGGCGGCGGCGCCGACGGTGCCGGTGAGCAGCAGCTGGCGGCGGGAGGTGCTGGCGTCGCGGTCGGTGGGGGTCATCGTGGTGCTCCTGTGCGTCCGGCGCTCAGTTGGCCGCGGTCGTGGTCGTCTCGCCGGTGCTGTCGCCCGCATCGGGGGCGTCGCTCAGCGGGATCCCGCCCTCGTCGCTCGCCTCGGCGGGGGTGAGCTCCTCGAAGGTCGCGCCGCTGTCGATGCCGAGCAGGGCGGCCTGCTGCGACTCGGTGGCCACGACCTGGGCCACGGTGCGGCCGGTGATGGGGTCGCGCAGCAGGGGCACGGCCGAGAGGTGGGTGGCGGCGAGCGTCTCCTCGAGGCCGGCCAGCACGCCGAGCACGGCCTCCTGGCTGCCGGCACCGCCGATGGAGCCGGTGAGCTGCTCGACCAGGTCGGCATCGGCCCGGGGGGCCGGGTCCTCGTCGCCCAGCAGCGTGGTGAGGGTGTCGGCCGTGGCCTGGTGGTTCATCTGGAACTGGCGGGCCCGGTCGGTCCAGGTGGCGTCGAGCTGCCCGCTCCGCAGCGCCAGGAGGTAGGCCTGGACGGCGGCGAGCTCGTAGGGCGTGGCGAACGAGGCGAAGGCCGCGTCGGTCAGCTCCGAGTCGCCGGCCTGGGCGCCGGCCCACGGCGCGGCCCCCAGCGTCGGGGCGACCACCGCACCCGCCGTGACCAGGGCACCGATGCCCGCGGTGCGGGCCAGGAAGGTCCGGCGGGTGGTGCCTGCAGTCGGTTGCGTCGACCGGTCGATCGGCACGCGGGTTCCTCCTGTGGGATGACGGTTTCGGGGGCGCGGCGGGCGCCGAGGTGGGTGGCACCGAGGGTGCCCGGGGGCAAGCATGCTCAGCGCGACGGGGTCGCGTCCAAGCGAGCGAGGCGGCGCCGAGGTTAGAACGAGATGGCCGACAGGTCGGGGAACCACCGTCGGGCCCGTTCGAGGGTGTCGGCCCAGCGCTCGCGGTCGAACGAGCCCACCGGCTCCACCACCGTGGCGGGCGCCCAGGTGGCGGCGATCTCGTCGTCGCCCGACCAGGCGCCCACGGCGAGGCCGGCGGCGAAGGCGGCCCCGAGCGTGGTGGCCTCGCGCTCGGGTGACACCTCGATGCGGCGCTGGGTGGCATCGGCGAGGGCCTGCAGGAACGTCGGGTTCGCGGTCATGCCGCCGTCGACGCGCAGGGCCCCCAGGTGGGCGCCGCTGTCGGCCTCGGCCGCCTCCACCAGGTCGGCGGCGCGCTGGGCGACGCCTTCGAGCACGGCGCGCACGATCTGGGGCCGGCCGCTGCCGCGGGTGATGCCGAGCAGCGCGCCGCGCGCGCCGTAGTCCCACACGGGGGCGCCGAGCCCGAGCAGGGCCGGCACGTAGGCCACCCCGTCGCTCGATGCGCACTGCTGGGCCACCTCGTGGGAGTGCGCGGCGGAGTCGATGATGCCGAGGTCGTCGCGCAGCCACTCCACGTTGGTGCCCGCGGCGAGCATCACCGCTTCGAGTCCCCAGCGGCGCTCGCCACCCACGCCGCGGGCGACGATCGGGAACGTGCCGCCGCTGCCCTGGGTGGCGAACGCGGGGCGCTCGTCGAGGCAGACGTCGAGCATGCCGCCCGTGCCGAAGGTGATCTTGGCCTGGCCGTGGCGGACGCAGCCCTGGCCGAGCAGCGACGCCTGCTGGTCGCCGAGGATGCCGGCGATGGGGGGCGATCCGGGCAGGGCGGTGGCCTCGCCGACGACACCGATCGAGTCGACCACCGCGGGCAGCGAGCCCTCGGGCAGCTTCAGCACCTCGAGGGCCCGGTCGTGCCACGCCGACTGGTCGTCGCTGCGCAGGCCGTAGAGGGCAGCGTTGGTGGCGTCCGTGACGTGCACCGCGCCCTGCGAGAGCGTCCACGCGACCCAGGAGTCGACCGTGCCGATGCACAGGTCGCGGCGGCGGTCGGGGTCGGCCTCGTTCCAGAGGTGGGCCGCCTTGGTGGCGAGCAGGTTCGGCGCCAGGCGCAGCCCCTCGCCGGCGAGCATCAGGCAGTCGATGACCGTGCGGAGGTCCTGCCAGCCCAGCCCGGGGCCGACGGGCTCGCCGGTGGCCCGGTCCCACACGACCGTGGACGCCCGCTGGTTGGCGATGCCCACGGCGTCGACCGTGCCGGCGTCGGCCGCCGCGGCGCGCGCCACCTCGAGCACGGCGGCCGCCATGCCGGCGGCGTCGAACTCGACCATGCCGGGGGCGGGCGACGACGGCAGCACCTCGCGGTGGTGCGACGACGTCACGCCCTCCTCGGGGGTGACCACCGCGGCGCGCACCCCGCTGGTGCCCACGTCGACGACGAGCAGCTTCACGATCCCTCCGGCGGGCTGGTAGCGACGGAGCGGCTCGCCCGACGGCGCGCTCCGATCTGGGCGCCGGCGGTGCCGACGCAGGCGGCGAGCAGGGCGAGCAGCACGATGCCCACCGGGCGGACCGGATCGCCCCGATCGAGGCGCCCGGCGATGGCGATGAGCTCGACCGGCACGAAGGCCACGAGACCGGCGATCGCTCCGTGGCGGGCCGGCTCGCTCGGCGCGTTGGCGCCCGCCGCGATGCCGGCCACGAGGAAGCCGAGCACGACGACGAGGAAGGTGAGGGCCACCAGCCCGTCGCTCACGTCGTCGCGTCCGCTCAGCGCCGAGTTGGCGAGGGCGCCCGGGAGCGCGAGCAGGTTGCCGTACGCCGCCCCGCGCAGGATGGCGAGGCGGTCGTAGCGGCCGGAGCCGGCGGCGTCGGTCACCGGCTGCTCACGCCCCCGGCCAGGCCTCGCCGCCGAACGGGTCGGGGAGGCCGAGCTTGCCGGGGTTGCAGATGCCGTGCGGATCGAGGGCGGCCTTGATCGAGGTGAGCACGCCGAATCCCTCGCCTAGCACCTCGGGGAGGAACCGAGCTCGGTTGAGGCCCACGGCGTGGTGGTGGCTGAGCGAGCCGCCCTCGGCCAGCACCGCCCGGGTGCCGGCGTCCCACACCGCCCGGTAGTAGGCCTCGCGCTCGTCGGGCGCCACCTGGGCGGCGAAGGTGAAGTACAGGCAGGCGCCCGTGAGGTACGAGTGCGACTGGTGGGCCGAGGCGGCGAGGGTGCCGGGCACGGCCGAGATGGCGGCGACGGCGGCCTCGTAGATGGCGTCGAGCTTCGACCAGGGCGCCGAGATCTCCATGGTGTCGACCACGTAGCCCTTGGAGATCAGGGCCTCGAGGGCCGAGACCTCGTTGCGGTGGCCGAACCAGCGCTCCACGAGGGCGTCGTCGAGGCGGCGGGCGCCGGCGCACTCGGCATCGACCACGGCCATGGCCGCGCCCACCATGAGCGTGTCGCCCTCGTCGTAGGCGAGCAGCACGTTGTCGGTGGCCTCGACGCCGAGCTCGCCGAAGTTCCGCTGCGACTCGATGCCGTCGTAGAGGCGCAGCACCGCCACCGGCGCACCCCGCTGGGTGATGCGGCGCATGGCGTCGAGCGCGGCCGAGAAGGTCGGGAAGCTCCAGGCGCCGCGGGCGGTGTGGTGGGGCGTCGGCCAGGCCTGCAGCCAGGCCCGGGTGATGACGCCGAGCGTGCCCTCGGCGCCCACGAACAGGCGGGTGAGGTCGGGGCCGATCGCCTCGCGGGGCTGGCCGCCGGTGCGGACCACGGTCCCGTCGGCGAGCACCACCTCGAGGCCGACGACGATGTCTTCGATCTTCCCGTAGCGGTTCGACAGCTGCCCGGCCCCCCGGCAGGCGATCCAGCCGCCGACCGTCGACAGCGACATGGACTGCGGCCAGTGGCCGACGGTGAGCCCGTGGGCGGCCTGCAGCTCGTCCTCGAAGGCGTCGCCGAACGTGCCGGCGAGGACCTGGACGATCCCCGAGGTGGCGTCGACCTCCTCGATGCCCGACAGCTCGGTCAGGTCGAGCAGCACGCCACCGTGGACGGGCACGGTGCCACCCACCACCGACGATCGCCCGCCGGCGGGCGTGACCGGCACCCGGGCGTCGGCGCACAGGCGCAGCACGGCGGCGACCTCGTCGGTGCTGGTGGGGCGGGCGATGGCCCCGGCCACCTGGCCGACCTTGCCCTCGGTGGCCCACACCATGGCGAGCGGCCACCAGTCCCGGCTGGCCTCGGCGCGCTCGCCGGGGTCGAGGCGGATGTCGGCGCAGGCCTGGGAGAGGAGGTCGAGGAACCCGTCGTCGAGCAGCACCACCGGGGGCGACAGGCGGCCGGTGGCCTCGGCGGCGCCGCCGGCGATGTCGATCGGCGGTGTGGGGGAACCGGGAGCGGGTGCGAGCGTCATACGGGCCGAACCCTACGACGCGAGGTCGGCGTCGGCTCAGGCCGACGGCAGCGCCGGGACCTGCTGGGTGACGCAGTGGATGCCGCCGCCGCCCACGGCCAGGATCGAACCGATCTCGAGGCCGAACGCCTCCCGCCCCGGGAACTGCGCGGCGATGAGGGCCACCATGTCGTCGTCGGCGGGGTGACCGCAGGTGGGGACGACGACGAAGCCGTCGCCCACGTACAGGTTGAGGTACGGCACGGCCACGCGCTGGCCGTCGCGCTCGACGAACGGGAGCACCGGCACCTCCACGGTCTCGATTCGTTCGCCCCGGGCGTCGACGTGGCCCTCGGCGACCCGGCGGTTCACGTCCATCCGCACGAAGTCGTCCTCGGTGGGGTCGTCGCAGCCCTGCACGAGCAGCACGCCGGGGCGGGCGAAGGCGGCGACGTTGTCGACGTGGCCGTCGGTGTCGTCGTCGAGCGCGAGGCCGTAGGGCAGCCAGAGCAGGGCGTGCAGGCCGAGCGCGTCGCAGACGGCGTCCTCGATCTCGGTCATCGTCAGCGACGGGTTCCGGTTGGGGTGCAGGAGGCACTGGACCGTGGTGGCCCCGGTGCCCTCGCCGTCGACGGTGATGGAACCACCCTCGAAGACCAGCGGGATCGTGCGGGCGGGGTGGCCGGCGTGGGCGGCCCAGGCGGCGGCCACGGCGGCATCCGCGTCCCAGGGGGCGAACTTCTCGCCCCACCCGTTGAAGGTGAAGTCGAGGGCGACGCGCTGGTCGCCGTCGAACGCGTAGATCGGGCCGCTGTCGCGGAACCAGGAGTCGTCGATGGGCAGCTCGACCACCTCGATGGCGCCCCCGCAGGCCTCGGCCGCGGCCGCGCCCCGGCCGGGCGGGGCGATCATCGACACCGGCTCGAAGCGGGCGATGGCCCGGGCCAGCTCGGCGTGGGCGTCGCGGGCCTCGTCCATCAGCGCGCCCGGGTAGATCTCCTCGCGGCACGGCCAGCAGATGACGGTGCGCTCGTGGGGCGCCCACTCGGCGGGCATGCGGGTCCGTCCCATCAGCTCGACGCTCCCGGGTGCCGGTGCTCGCCGTCGAGCGTGAGGAGCGGGCCGTAGAGGTCGGGCCGGCGATCGCGGAACAGGCCCCAGGCGGCGCGGTCCGCCGCCAGCTCGTCGAGGTCGAGGGTCGCGGTGAGGATGGCGTCGGCGTCGCGCGGGGCCTCGGCCACCTTGGCGCCGGTGTGGTCGGTGATGAACGACGAGCCGTAGAAGGTGATCTCCCGCTGGCCGTCGGCGCCCACCTCGTGGCCGTACCGGTTGCTCGCCACCACCGGCACGAGGTTGGCCGCGCTGTGGCCCTGCATCGTGCGCTGCCAGTGGCCGCACGAGTCCCAGGTGGGGTCGGGCGGCTCCGACCCGATGGCGGTGGGGTAGAGCAGCACCTCGGCGCCCAGCAGGGCCATCGCCCGGGCGGCCTCGGGGAACCACTGGTCCCAGCAGATGGCGAGGCCCACCACCCCGTGCCGGGTGCGCCAGGCCCGGAAGCCGGTGTCGCCGGGGGAGAAGTAGTACTTCTCCGTGTAGCCGGGGCCGTCGGGGATGTGGCTCTTGCGGTAGCTGCCGAGGGCCGTCCCGTCGGCGTCGATCACCACCACGGTGTTGAACCGGGCCGGGCCGGCCTGCTCGTACACGTTGCACGGCAGCACGATGCCCAGCTCGGCGGCGAGCGCCTGGAATCGCTCGACGGTGGGGTGGCCCGGGAGCGGGCGGGCCCGGGCCAGGTGCTCGGGGAGCTGGTCGATGCAGAAGTACGGGCCCTCGAACAGCTCCGGGACGAGCACCAGCTGGGCGCCCTGGGCGGCGGCGGCCCGGATGCGCTCCTCGGCGGCCGCCACGTTGGCGCCGGCGTCGGCGACCATCGACATCTGCACCGAGGCGACCGTGAGCTCTCGCATCGTCGCGACGGTACCGGCGCCCGTGCCGGTTCTGCAGCGATCCGTGGTCGCCGGACGACCGCTCACCGCGGCAGAAGGGATGCCGAGGCGTCCTGCAGCGGCCGGTGGCAGCCCACGACCACCGGCCGCCGCAGGACGGGAGGGCCGCTCAGGTGGCGGCGATGGCGGCCAGGGGGTCGAGGCGGGCGGCCCGGGCCGCCGGGCGCAGGGAGGCCACCACGCCGGCCAGCCCGCCGAGCACCGCCACCACGGCGAGGGCCCCCGTCGGCGTGGCGAACACCAGCAGCGAGTCCGGCCCCGCCGAGGCGATGAGCGCCCACGCCGCGCCGAGCCCGGCGACGAGGCCGAGCACGGTGCCGAGCACGGCGATCAGCACGGACTCCCAGCGGACCATGGCCCGGGTCTGGCCCCGGCTCTGGCCCACGGCGCGGAGCAGGCCGAGCTCGTGGGTGCGCTCGATGGTGCTCAGCGAGAGTGTGTTGGCGATGCCGATCAGGGCGATGACGATCGACAGGGCGAGCATCCCGTACACGAGCACCAGCACCTGCTGCACCTGGGCGGCGAACAGGTCGAGGTACTCCTGGCGGTCCCGGACCACCACGCCGGCCCGATCGTCGAGCGCCGTCTCGAGGGCCCGGCGACCCTGGTCGAGCGAGACGCCATCCGCGAGGTCGACGATCACCGAGCCGTCGCGCACGTCGACGCCCTCGTCCTCGAGGAACGACGTCGACATCAGGGCGTCGCCGGCGATCTCCTCGTTGTCGTAGATGCCGCGGACGACGACCTCGCCCGAGGTGCCGGCGACCGAGCGCCACGGCACCGTCGAGCCGATCGTCCACCCCTCGTCGCGGGCGACGCCCTCGGCGACCGCCATCGACGGGCCCTGCACGTCGGCCAGGTCGCCCTCCACCATGCCGACGTCGACGATCCGGCCGGCGACGGCGAGGTCGCTGGCCGACACGAAGATCTGCCGACCGCCGATGTCGAGGGGGGCGTAGCCCAAGCCGGCGGCCGCGTCGACCTCAGGGAGGGCGGCGACCTCCCGGGCGACGTCGGTGTCGAGGTCGCCGAAGCCGCTCCCGGCCGAGACCACCAGGTCGCCGCCGAAGCTCTCGTCGGCGAACCGGTCGAGCCCCGCCTGCAGGGACGAGGCGAACACGGTGAACAGCGCCACCACGGCGACGCCGATCATGAGAGCGGTCGACGTGGCTGCGGTGCGTCGGGGGTTGCGGACGGCGTTCGTGCGGGCCAGGTCGCCGGTCACGCCCCGGAGGCGCAGCGGCGCGCCGAGCACGCCGCCCACCGGGCGGGCGAGGGCCGGGGCGAGCACGGCGACGGCGATGATGGCGAGCCCGGCGCCGAGGCCCGAGCGGGCCAGGGACGTGTCGGCCACGCCCCACCCGATGAGGGCGACGCCGAGGGCCGCCATGGCGAGCCCGATGCCGGAGCGCACCCGACCGGCGCCGGTCCGGTCGACGCTGACGTCGCGGAGGGCGGCGATCGGTGCGGTCCGCGAGGCGCGCACGGCCGGGCCGAGGGCGCACAGGACGGTGATGAGGGTGCCGACGCCGAGCCCGACGACGATCGTGCCGAGGCCGAGCTGGAGGGGCCCACCCACGTCGAGGTCGAAGGCCCCGAGCAGGGCGCGCAGCCCGGCGGCGACGCCGAGCCCGGCGACGGTGCCCAGCGCGGCCGAGCCGAAGCCGACGATGAGGGCTTCGACCAGCACGGCGCGGAGCGTCTGGCCTCGGGTGGCGCCCAGGGCGCGGAGCATGGCGCTCTCGCGGGTCCGCTGCGCCACCAGGATCGAGAAGGCGTTGTAGATCGAGAAGGCGGCGACCACGAGGGCGATGAGGGCGAACGAGAGCAGGATCGGTCGCAGGGCGTTCAGCAGCCCAGCCACCTGGTCCTGGTTCTCGGCCTCGAACGTCGCGCGGTCGATGACCTCGGCACCCTCGGGCAGCTCGGCGCGGATCGAGCGCTCGAGCGCGGCGACGTCGGCATCGGGCTCGGCGGCCACCACGATGCGGTCCACCTCGTCGGCCCCGCCGGCGAGGTGCTGGCGAGCGCCTTCGGGGGAGAAGAGGGCGGCGGTCACCCCGCCCTGGGAGTCCTCCCCGGCGAAGGTGGCGGTGCCCACCACCTCGACCGCGACCGGGTCGGGCGTGAGCACGGAGGTCCGATCGCCGATCGCCAGGCCGGCGGCGTCCGCCGACGCCACGTCGATGACGACCTCGTCGGGCCCGGCGGGCGCCCGCCCGGACTCGATCCGGTACGGCGAGAGGTCGGGGTCGTCGATCCAGGTCAGCCCTAAGCGGGGAGGACCGGGGGTGCCGACCTCGTCCCCGTCGCGGTCGAGGATCACGGCGGTGCCGCGGATGTCGGCCTCGGCGGCCGCGACCCCGGGCGTGGCCCGCACGGCATCGAGCACGGAGGCGGGCACGCGGCCCCGGAAGGTCTCATCGTCCGCCTCGATCACGCGATCGGAGCGCACCACGAGGTCGATGTCGGCGGACTCGGCCCGGAACAGCCGGTCGAAGCCGGCCTGGAGGCTGGTGGTCTGCACCAGCACGCCCACCAGGAAGGCCACGCCGAGGAGGACGGCGGCGCTGGTGGCGAGGAGGCGCCGCTTGTGGGCGCGGAGGTTGGCGAGGGTCACCTGGAGCATCGGTCAACCCCCCAGCGCCGCGAGGCGGGCGAGGACGTCGTCGACCGTCGGCGAGCCGACGTGGTCCACGATCCGGCCGTCGGCGAGGATCACGGCCTCGTGGGCGTGGGTGGCGGCCACCGGATCGTGGGTGACCATCACGACGGTCTGACCCAGCTCGTCGGCGGCGGTGCGCAGGAACCGGAGGATCTCGGTGCCCGACCGCGAGTCGAGGTTGCCGGTCGGCTCGTCGGCGAAGACGAGGTCGGGCCGGGTGGCGAGGGCCCGGGCGACGGCGACGCGCTGCTGCTGGCCGCCCGAGAGCTCGGCCGGGCGGTGCCCGAGGCGGTCGCCCAGCCCCACCGTCGAGACGATGGCGTCGACCCAGGCGGGGTCGGGGCGGTCGCCGGCGAGGCGCGACGGCAGCTCGATGTTCTCCCGGGCCGTGAGCGTGGGGATCAGGTTGAACGCCTGGAACACGAACCCGATGCGGTCGCGGCGGAGGCGGGTCAGGTCGCGCTCGCGGAGCGATCCGAGCTCGACGTCGCCGATGCGGACCTCGCCCGAGGTGAGCTGGTCGAGCCCGGCGAGGCAGTGCATGAGGGTCGACTTGCCCGAGCCCGACGGCCCCATGACCGCGAGGAAGCGGCCGGTGGCGACGTCGAGGTCCACGCCGCGCAGTGCGTGGACGGCGGTGTCGCCGTGGCCGTACACCTTGGTGGCGGACCGGACCTGGGCGGCGATGGAGGGGGTGGGGGTCGGCGTCGGGGCCGACGTGGGAGCTGCGGTGGTGGGCATGGCTCCCAGGGTGCGGATCGGCGCCCCGGCAGGCCATCCCCCCTGCACCCGAGCCGAGCGGGCGTGCGCCCCCGGTGCCAGGGTGGGGTTGTCCCGACCCCGCGGCCGGGACCGGCGCTCAGGCGCCGAGCGAGGCGTCGAGCGCCGTCTCGGGAAGCTCGGCCGTGGTGCGCTCGAGCTCGACCGCCCGGCGGTAGTCGGCCACCTGCGCGGCCACGGCCTCGTCGTCGAGGCCGAGCACCGGACCGATGAGCGCGCCGACCTCGGCGGCGGCCGCCGCGGACGCGTCGCGAGCGAGCAGGCGGGCGCGGGTGCGACGGCTCAAGACGTCGTCGACCGACCGGGCCATCTCGTGGCGGGCGGCGTAGACCGCCTCGGCCTTGAGGTAGGGGAGGCCGGCCACGAGCGGCTCGCGCAGGGTGGGGTCGGCCTCCGCCAGGGCCAGCACCGTGCGGGCCTCGCCGCCGTAGCGGTTGGCGAGGTGGGCCACCGCAGGGTCGGTGCTCTCGGCCAGGGCGTCGTAGCCCTCGGCGCCGCGCAGGCGCAGCTTCTTGGTGCGCGAGCGCCGGGCGATGCCCGAGACGCGGGACCCCAGCTGGTCGACCACCTCGTCGACCGTGTCGGCCGCCATCTCCCGGTAGGTGGTGAGCTTGCCGCCGGTCACCGACACCACGCCCGAGGGCGAGGCCACCACGGCGTGGCGTCGGGAGAGGTCGGCGGTGCGCCCGCTCGACGCGCTCTTCACCAGCGGTCGCAGCCCGGCCCAGGTGCCGAGGACGTCGCGGTCGGTGATCCCGGTGAACCGCAGGGCGCTCAGCAGGTAGTCCACGTCCTCGCGGGTGACGGGCGGGTCCTCGTTCGGGCCGTCGTAGTCGGTGTCGGTGGTGCCGATGTAGGTGAGCTCGCCCCACGGCACCACGAACACGGCGCGCTTGTCCTTCGGGACGGGCACGACGACGGCGATGTCGTTGCGCACCTTCTCCCACGGCACCGTGATGTGGATGCCCTTGGCCGGGCGGATCGAGTCGGGGTCGTGGCCCTCGTCGAGGGTGCGGACCTCGTCGGACCACACGCCGGCGGCGTTGACGATCGCCGAGCACCGGACCTCGATGTCGCGCCCGTCGGCTCGGACGGTGGCGCCGCTCACCCGGCCCGACGCGTCCTTGGCGATGCCCACGAGCGCCGCGCCGTTCACGGCGACCGCTCCGAACTCGATGGCGGCGGTGCGGGCCACGGTGACGCACAGGCGGGCATCGTCGACGGTGGCGTCGTGGTACAGGTAGCTCGACGCCACCTTGTCGGCCGGCAGCGTGGGCATGTGGGCCAGCACCTCCTCGGGCGAGAGGCGCTCGTGGAAGCGGCCGATCCGGGCCCCGCCGGTCAGGTCGTACATCCACATCGACATGCCGAGGGCGCGGGCCAGCTTCTTGTTGATGACGCCGCCGGAGCCCTTGAAGACGGGGAGCAGGAAGGGGAGGAGCTTCACCAGGTGCGGCGCGTTGTGGATCATGCGCTGGCGCTCGTGGAGGGCTTCGTAGACGAGGCGGATCTCGCCCTGCTGGAGGTAGCGCAGGCCGCCGTGGGCCAGCTTCGAGCTCTTCGACGAGGTGCCCGAGGCGAAGTCGTCGCGCTCGACGAGGGCGGTGCGCAGGCCGCGGGACGCGGCGTCGAGCGCCGTGCCGACGCCGGTGATGCCGCCGCCGACCACCAGCACGTCGAACGGGTCGTCGGCGAGGCGGCGCAGCCCCTCGGCTCGGTCGAACCAGGTGGCCCCGGTCATCGGAGGCTCGCAGGCAGCGGGGCACGTGACATGGTCGGGATCCTAGGAGCCGACCCCGGCGACCCACCTGGTCGAGCGGGCACCGAGCGGGTCGGCCGTCGGGCGGGCGCACCCGCCCGCGGCGGGCTCCGTCGTCCGGTTGGTGGACGCAACGCCCGGTGGCGGTGGCGTCGGGGTGGCTGTCGGCAAGGTGAACCACCAGGTCAGGGCATCGATCTCGGGGTCGATGCACGAACCGGCGATCTGGTGTGGACACCCCGAGACCCGTGCGGCCATACTCGGCCCCTCGTGCGCTCCGGCCGGTCTCGGGCCAGCTCTCCTGCGACCTCCCTCGGCGTCCGAACCTGGTGCGGCCCTCCCCTCGGGCCGCGTCGTCACCTGACCGAGCCCGTCCCAACGAGCCCCCAACCATGAACCTGTCCTGGCGCACCAAGGCGGCCTGCCACGGCCTCGATCCGCAGGTCTTCTACCCGGAGACCGACGAGGAGGCGATGCCCGCCAAGCAGGTCTGCTCGATGTGCCCGGTCCAGGGAGCGTGCTTGGAGTACGCCCTCGCCCGGCGCGAGAAGGAGGGCGTCTGGGGTGGGTGCACGGAACGGGAGCGGCGCCGGATCATCCGGCAGCGTCGACGCACGGCGTAGGGTGCGCGGCGTGTTCGCCGTGCGCCGGATCCGACCCGACGAAGGCCCTCGGCTGCGGGCGATCCGCCTCGCCGCGCTCGCCGACGCACCGGGCGATGCCACCACCACCCTGGCCCGCGCCGAGGCCCGCTCCGCGGAGCACTGGGACGAGGCGGCGCTGGCCAACGCGTCGGGTGGGCTGCAGGCCACGTTCTTCGCCGAACCGGCCGACGGGGCCGGCGCGGTCGACGACGGCGCCGAGCCCATCGGGCTGATCGGGGCGTACGCCAACGAGAGCGGGATCGTGAACCTCGTCGGCCTGTGGTCGGCGCCGGGCTACCGCGACGTGGGCGTGGCCCCCGCGCTGCTCGACGCGGTGGCGTCCTGGGCCCGCACGATCGGAGCCGACCGCCTCCGCATGTGGGTGGTGGAGCGCAACGACTTCGCCAAGGCCTTCTACCTCGACCAGGGGTTCGAGCCCACGGGCGCGTCGATCCCCTACGAGCTCGACCCCCGCCTCAAGCAGGTGGCGATGGTGAAGCCGCTGTAGCGAGCGGGGTTCGCCCGCCTCTCGCGGGCACCGGTACCGTCCGAGGATGGACTTCGAGCTCTCCGAGGAACTCCAGGCGCTGCAGGAGACCTGCCGCCGCATCGCCCAGGACAAGGTCAAGCCCCGAGCCCGCGAGATCGACGCGTCGGGCGAGTACCCGCAGGACCTCTTCGAGGTGTTCCGCGACGCGGGGCTGCTCGGCCTGTGCATCCCCACCGACATCGGTGGGGCCGGGGCCGGCATCACCGGGCTCACCCTCGCCATCGAGGAGGTGGCGAAGTACTCGAACACCGCGGCGCTGATGCTGCTGCTCACCCGGCTCCCCACCGGCCCGGTCATGATCGCCGGCACGCCGGAGCAGAACCGGCGCTACGTGGCCCCGATCGCCGACGGGTCGAAGCGAGCGGCGTTCTGCCTGTCCGAGCCCCAAGCGGGCTCCGACGTGATGGGCATGCGCACCAAGGCCGTCCGCGACGGCGACGAGTGGGTGCTGAACGGCACCAAGTGCTGGATCTCGGGGGTGGTGCAGGCCGATTGGTACACGGTCTTCGCCAAGACGTCCGATGACGTGACCGCCCGCAACCACGACTCGATCACCGCGTTCATCGTCGAGCGGGGCTGGGAGGGCGTGGAGGTGGGCTCCACCGACCGCAAGATGGGCGTGCGCGGCGTCGACACCGGCGAGCTGCTGCTCTCGAACGTCCGGGTGCCCGCCGAGAACGTGATCGGCGAGGTCGGCGGCTTCCAGCTGGCGATGCAGGCGCTCAACGCCATGCGCCCCATCGTCGCCGCCCGCGGCATCGGCCTCGCCGAGGGCGCCCTGATGTACGCCACCGAGTACGTGAAGGAGCGCGCCGCCTTCCGCAAGACGATCGCCGACATGCAGGGCATCCAGTGGAAGGTCGCCGAGCTGGCCACCGAGATCGAGGCGGCCCGGCTGCTCACCTACCGGGCCGCGTGGATGGCCGATCGCGGGCAGTTCACCAAGGAGTTCGTGCCGTTCCTGTCGATGGCGAAGTACCACGCCACCGAGGTCGGGGTGAAGGCGTCGAACGTCGCCCTCCAGATGCTCGGCGCGGCCGGCTACATGGAGGACCACCTCACCGAGCTCTACTACCGCGACGCCAAGCAGCTCACGATCGTGGAGGGCACCAGCCAGGTGCAGCTCGGGCTCATCGCCCGGGGCGTGCTGGCCCACGACCTCTGGTGGGATTGACGGCGTCGACGCCCGGCGCCTGACAGGCTGCGGCGGTGCCGTTCGGGACGATCGCCGCGTCGGGGTGGGCCAGCGGGCTGAACCTCTACGGCACCGCCCTGCTGCTCGGCCTCGCCGGGCGGTTCGGGTGGGCCGACACGCCCGAGCAGCTCCAGCGCCCGTGGGTGCTCGCTGTGCTCGGCGTGCTCTACGTGCTCGAGTTCGTGGTCGACAAGGTGCCGTGGCTCGACACCGCGTGGGACGGCGTGCACACGGTGGTGCGGCCGCTCGGCGGCGCCCTGCTCGGCGGGCTGCTCGCCCACGAGTCGGGCGATCCCGAGGTGCTCGCCGCCCTGCTCGCCGGCGGCTTCTCCCTCTCGGCCCATGCGGCGAAGGCCTCCACCCGCGCCGCGGTCAACACGTCGCCCGAGCCGGTGAGCAACGTCGCCTTGTCGGTGGCCGAGGACGGCATCGTCGCCGTCATGGTCGCCCTGGCGCTGGCCTACCCGCTGGTGGCGGGCGTCGTCGCCGTGGTGCTGGCGATCACCTCGCTCGCCGTGGCGTGGGTCCTGGTCCGGTTCGTCCGTCGGATGCGGGCGCGGTGGCGCGAGCGGCGCACGGCACGCCGCGGCGGGGTGCTCGGTGGCTGAGCCGGTGATCGGCGCCGACCACGTCGGTCTGGCCTTCCGGGCGACGGCACCCGTGCGGGTGGCCGACGTGGGCGGCTGGACCGACACGTGGTTCGGGTCCCCCGGGCGGGTCTGCCACCTGGCGGTGGGCCCCGGGGTGGTGGCGACCGCCACCGTGCGAGCCGCCGCCCCCGACGAGCCCGGCCG
>JAGQSL010000057.1:0-1128 GCA_020439525.1 Acidimicrobiales bacterium
TCTCGTTGTCCTCGAGGTCGGGGCAGGCCGGGTAGCCCCACGAGTAGCGGCCGCCGCGGTACTGCTGGCGGAACAGCCCCTGCAGGGTGGGCCCGTCCTGGTCGGCGAAGCCGAGCTCGGTGCGGATCCGGTGGTGCCAGAGCTCGGCGAGGGCTTCGGCCATCTCGACGCCCAGGCCGTGGAGCATCAGGTACTCCTGGTAGCGGTCGGCCTTGAACAGTTCGGCGGTGCGCTCCGACACCCGCTCGCCCATGGTGACGATCATGAAGGCGACGTAGTCGAGGTCACCGGCGCCGTCGGCGTACGGGCGGAAGAAGTCGGCGATGCAGAGGTGGGGCTCCTTGGTGGAGCGCGGGAACCCGAACCGGGCCAGCTCGGTGCGGCGTTCGGTGTCCGACCACACCACGACCTCGTCGCCGACGCTGTTCGCCGGCCAGTACCCGTAGACCACCTGGGGCACCAGCAGGTCGTCGGCCCGGGCCTTGGCGAGCTGGTCGCGCAGCTCGGGGCGCAGGCGCGCCTTGAACTCGTCGTCGCTCTCGCCGCCCTCGGGGCGGAAGCCCCACTGGTTGCGGAACAGCGCCGTCTCGTTGAGGTAGCCGGCGATGTCGTCGAGGGGCAGGCCCTTGATGACGCGGCTGCCGAGGAAGGGCGGCTCGAACACCGGGTTGTCGGTCTCGACCTCGGGCGAGCGCTCGGGGAGGTCGACGGCCGCGTCGGGGTCGCGCTCGGCGATGCCGGCCCGGGCCCGGACCGTGGACTCGGAGGGCACGGTGCCCCAGTCGGGGTCGTCCGCGCCGGGGTCGCGGCGGATCTCGCCCAGGCGGTCCATCACCCGGAGGCCCTCGAAGGCGTCCTTGCCGTAGAAGAGGCGACCGCCGTAGACCTCGCGCAGGTCGCGCTCGACGTAGCTGCGGGTGAGGGCGGCGCCGCCGAGGAGCACCGGGATGCGCTCGAGGCCGCGCTGGTTCAGCTCCTCGAGGTTGTCGCGCATGATCAGCGTGCTCTTCACCAGCAGGCCGCTCATCCCGATGGCGTGGGCATCGACCTCGAGCGCCTTCTCGATCATCTCGGCGATCGAGATCTTGATGCCGATGTTGTGCACCTCGTAGCCGTTGTTGGTGAGGA
>JAGQSL010000057.1:1149-22158 GCA_020439525.1 Acidimicrobiales bacterium
CGTGGACGTCGCCCTTCACGGTGGCGAGCACGATGCGGCCCTTGCCCTCGTCGCCCTCGGCCTTCTCCATGAACTGCTCGAGGTGGGCCACCGACGCCTTCATGGTCTCGGCCGACTGCAGCACGAAGGGCAGCTGCATCTCGCCGGCGCCGAAGAGGTCGCCCACGACCTTCATCCCGCCGAGGAGGTGCTCGTTGATGATCTCGAGCGGCGTGAGGCCCTCGGCCATGGCCAGGTCGAGGTCGTCGATCAGCCCCTCGCGGTCGCCGTCGATGATCCGGTGGTGGAGGCGCTGGGTCACCGGCCAGCCCGAGCGGTCCTCGCGCTCGTTGCTCTGGACCTTGACGTCGGCGAAGACCTCGAGCAGCTTCTGCAGCGGGTCGTACGACGCATCGCCGCCGGAGAGGGCGCCCTCGGCGCCGCGGCGGTCGTAGATGAGGTCGAGGGCCACGTCGCGCTGCTCGTCGGGAATGCGGCTGAGCGGCAAGATCTTCGACGCGTGCACGATGGCGGAGTCCATGCCGGCCTGCACGCACTCGTGGATGAACACGCTGTTGAGCACGTGGCGGGCGGCGGGGGAGAGGCCGAAGCTCACGTTCGAGACGCCGAGCGTGGTGAAGCAGCCCGGGATCTCGGCCTTCACCCGGCGGATGGCCTCGATGGTGGCCATGGCGTCCTTGCGGAGGTCGTCGTCGCCGGTGGAGAGCGGGAAGGTCAGCGTGTCGAAGATCAGATCTTCGTGGGACAGCCCGTAGCGGTCCACCGCGAGGGCGGCGATGCGCTTGGCCACCCGCACCTTCCACTCGACGTCGCGGGCCTGGCCCTCCTCGTCGATGCACAGGCAGATGACCGCAGCGCCGTACTCCTTCGCCAGCTTGAACACGCGGTCGAGGCGGGAGCCCTCGGCCTCGCCGTCTTCGAGGTTGGCCGAGTTGAGGATGGCGCGGCCGCCGATCCACTGGAGGCCGGCCTCGATCACCTCGGGCTCGGTGGAGTCGAGCACGAGCGGGGCGTTGGCCTGGGTGGCGAACCGGCTCGCGACCTCGTCCATGTCGCCCGTGCCGTCGCGCCCCACGTAGTCGACGCAGACGTCGAGGACGTGGGCGCCCTCCTTCACCTGCTGGGTGGCCATGGCCGTGCAGGTGTCGTAGTCGCCCTCGAGCATCGCCTCGCGGAACTTCTTGGAGCCGTTGGCGTTGGTGCGCTCGCCGATCATCAGGAACGAGGTGTCCTGGTGGAGCGGGACCGCCGAGTAGATCGACGCCACCGCCGCCTCGTGCGCGGGGGTGCGGGCGGCCGGCGTGAGGTTCGGCGCCATGTCGGCCAGCAGCCGGATGAACTCGGGGGTGGTGCCGCAGCAGCCTCCGATGACCTGCACGCCGTACTCCTCGACGAAGCGCCGCTGATGGGTCTCCATCTGCTCGGGCGTGAGGTCGTAGTGCATCTTGCCGTCGACCACCGAGGGCAGACCGGCGTTGGGGAGCACGGAGATGGGCACCCGGCTGTGCTGGCTCAGGTGGCGGACGTGCTCGCTCATCTCGGTGGGGCCGGTGGCGCAGTTGAGCCCGATGATGTCGACGTCGAGCGGCTCGATGGCGGTGAGCGCGGCGGCGATCTCGGTGCCGACGAGCATGCGGCCGGTGAGCTCCATGGTGACCTGGGCCTGGATGGGCACCTGGCGGCCCACGGCGGCCATCGCCCGGCGGGCGCCGATGACGCTGGCCTTCAGGGCGAGCAGGTCGAAGTGGGTCTCGAGGATGAACAGGTCGACCCCGCCCTCGAGCAGGCCTCGGGCCGCCACCTCGTACGCGTCGCGCAGCTCGGCGAAGCGGATCTGGGCGAGGCTCGGGGCCTTGGTGCCGGGGCCGAGCGAGCCGGCCACGTAGCGCTTGCGGTCCGCCGTGGAGAACGAGTCGGCCACCTCCCGGGCGATCCGGGCGTTGGCCAGGGCGATCTCGTGGCTGCGCTCGGCCAGGTCGTACTCGCCGAGCGGGACGGCGAAGGCGCCGAACGTGTTGGTCTCCACCACGTCGGCGCCCACCTCGAAGTACGCCGAGTGGAGGGCGGCGATGACGTCGGGGCGGGTGACGCCGAGCAGGTCGGTGCACCCCTCGAGGGCGTCGCCGCCGTAGTCGTCGGCGGTGAGCCCCTGGGTCTGCAGCCAGGTGCCGGTGGCGCCGTCGTAGACGACGACGCGGTCGGCGACGAGATCGAGGAACGACGGGGTGGTCACGGGCCGAAGGCTACCGGGGGGTCTCCTTCGGCCCGCGATCGATCCCGGTCAGTCGCCGTCGGCGTCGTGGTCGGTGCTCACGATCGGCGGCTGGTCGCCGTCGTGCTCGCCGACCTCGCCCCGCTCGCCGCCGTCGGAGCCCTCACCCTCGCCCTTCCAGACCGACTCGGCGCCGGAGTGGCCGGTGCGGTACACCCACGCGGTGGCCAGCGCGCCGGTCAGCACGCTCAGGGCGAGGACCGGCACGGCGAGCTTGCGGAGCGTGGCGGTGCGGCCGGCCTGGGCTTCGGTGCCGCGGTCGAGCAGGTAGACGATCACCGCGGCCGCCACGGCCACGGCGAAGAAGACGAAGACCATCGGGCGGGCCTGCTCGGCGAGCTGCGAGTGGCGCTCGATGGCGGCCTCACCGCCCTCGCCGGTCAGCTCCTCGAGGCCCTCGCCCGACATCATGGCGAGCTGGACGCCGACGAAGCCGAGGGTGGCGAAGGCGGCGGTGACGGGGACGGCCCAGCTGCGCCACGACGGGCGCACCAGGGCGAGGATCGCGCCGACGAGCGCGAGGGGGACCATGACCACCGGCAGGTGGACGATGAACGGGTGCGCGGGCAGACCGTTGAGGGTCTGGAGCTCTGCGAGCACGGGTGGCTCCTTCGGGGGATGGCAGCGGGGGAGCCACGCCGTCGCGCGCCGCTGGGCCGGACCGTAGGGAGCGGCAGGTCAGCGAAGCCGAAGCGCCCGGTTAGCGGCAGGTAAGGACGGGCGTGGCATCGGGCACCCGTAGGCTGGCGGCGCCATGAAGATCTACACGCGCAAGGGCGACGACGGCACCACCGGGCTCTACGGCGGCGGCCGCGTCCCGAAGGACTCGGCGGCCCCGGAGGCCTACGGCACCGTCGACGAGGCCCAGGCCGCCCTCGGCCTCGCTCGCGCCCACGCCGAGCGGGGCGGCGAGCTCGACGAGATCCTGGTGGGCCTCGAGCGCGACCTGTGGGTGCTGATGGCCGAGCTGGCCACCGAGCCCGAGCACGCCCACAAGCTCGTCGACGGCGCCACCCGCGTGACGTCGGAGATGGTGACGGCCCTCGAGGGGCGCATCGACGAGCTGACGGCTCGCTTCGAGCAGCCCACCGAGTTCGTGGTGCCCGGCGAGCACCTGGTGGCCGCCCACCTCGACGTGGCCCGCACCGTGGTGCGCCGGGCCGAGCGCCGGGCGATGGCGGTGGCCGGCCCCGAATCCCACGTGCTGGCGTACCTCAACCGCCTCTCGGACCTGTGCTGGACCCTCGCCCGCTGGGTCGAGGGCACCTCCGTCATCACCAAGTCCCTCTGATGCGGTCGGCGGCCGTCGCCGCCGAGGTTCGCCGCCGCCGCCGAGGTCCGCATCGGCGCGGCCGCCTGGGGGCCCGCGGGTGTGCGGTTCGCTCCGCCAGCGCAAGCGGGGCGGGGCGATCGGCGCGCCGAGCCGGGCGCAGGCGGGTGAAGGCCCGCGTACGCTGGCGCCATGCCTGCGACGATCACGCTCGACCACGCGTCCGCCCTGCCCGACGAGCTGCCGGAGGGCGCGCTCGTGGCCGTCGGCGTGCGCGCCGATCACCTGGCCGACGACGCCCCCGGGGTGGCGGCGGAGCTGGCGGCGGCGGCGGGGTTCGCGGGCAAGGCGGGCCAGACGATGCTGGCCGCCACCGACGACGGCGTGCGCCTGCTGGTGGGCATCGGGGCCCCGGCCGGCCCCGGTGAGTTCCGCAAGATCGGCGCCGCGGCCGGCAAGGCGGCGCTGAAGGCGCCGGCGTTCGTGCTCGACGTCCTCGCGCGGCTCGAACCCTCCGATCGCCCTGCGGCCGCCGAGGCGCTGGCGGAGGGCGTCCTGCTCGGCACCTACCGCTACGAGGCGTACCAGGCGGCGCCCGAGGGCGTGCGCCTGGAGGCGGCCACCATCGTGGCCAAGGGCGGGGCCCGGGTCGCGTCGGCGGTGCGGCGCGGCACCGAGATCGGCGAGGCGGTGTCGTACACCCGCGACCTGGTCAACTCGCCCGGCGGCGAGCTCACGCCCCGCGAGTTCGCCAAGCGGGTGACGGCCGCGGGCGAGGCGAGCGGCCTCGAGGTCGAGGTCTGGGAGAAGGCGGCCATCAAGAAGGCCAAGATGGGCGGCCTGCTCGGCGTCAACCGGGGTTCCGAAGAGGACCCGCGCTTCGTGATCCTGCGCCACCGTCCCGAGGGGCGGCCGAAGGGCCGGCTGGCCTTCGTGGGCAAGGGGGTCACCTTCGACGCCGGCGGGCTGTCGATCAAGCCGTCGTCGTCCATGGAGAGCATGAAGAACGACATGGGCGGGGCCGCCGCCGTGGTGGGGGCGATGCTGCTCGTGCCGCTGCTGGCGCCGCGCACCGAGGTCACGGCCTACCTCCCGATGACCGACAACATGCTCGGCGGCGATGCCATGCGGGTGGGTGACGTGCTCACCGCCCGCAACGGCAAGACCATGGAGGTGCTCAACACCGATGCCGAGGGGCGGCTGATCCTGGCCGACGCCCTCTCGGTGGCGGTGGAGGAGGAGCCCGACGCCATCATCGACGCGGCCACCCTCACCGGTGCGTGCATGGTGGCCCTCGGCGACAAGATGGCCGGCGTGATGGGCAACCACGACGGCCTGGTGGAGCGGGTGCTCGGCGCCGCCGAGCGCCAGGGCGAGCTGGCCTGGCACCTGCCGCTGCCCGAGCACCTGCGCCCCACCATCGACAGCGACGTGGCCGACATCCGCAACATCGCCACCAAGCCCTACGGCGGGGCGCTCACCGCCGGATTGTTCCTCCGGGAGTTCGTGGGCGACGTGCCCTGGGTCCACATCGACCTGGCCGGCCCGGCGTTCGCGTCGGCACCCTGGGACGAGGTGACCAAGGGCGGCACCGGCTACGGGGTGCGCACCCTCGCCGAGGTGGCCGCCAGCTGGACCAAGCTGCCCGCGTCCTCCTGATCGTCACGCGGCATCGTCGGCCGGTCCGGTCGCCGGGCGCGGGCGGCGGGTGGCGAGGCCCGGCGCGTCCGACATCCCCGTCGGCATCCCATCGCCATCGGCCGCGGCGACGAGCGATCGGCGCTCGCCCGTCCGGGCCAGGGCCCAGCGCATCGCCTCGTGGGCCATGGCGGGGTGCACCTTCCAGCGGTGGAGCTGCACCTCGGCCGCCTCGGGCGTCTCGCCCAGCTCGAGCAGGCTGAGCGCGAGGCGCCGGGCGCGCGTTCGGCGCTCCTCGGCGGTCGGTCCTTCGGGCGCGGCGCCCACCCACCGCCGATGCTCGGCTTGCAGCGACGGGGGCAACCGCTCCAGCTGGTGGTGGGTGAGGCCCGAGATGCGCGTGCGCACGGCGAGGGCCCCCGGCCCGTCGGGACGCGAGAGGTGGAACTGCCCGGTGCGGGCGATCGCCCGCAGGAAGGGCCCGTTGGTGCCGCCGCGCATGCCGAGGCCGATGGCCTTGGCGGTCTCGTCGAGCTCGAGGTCGAAGCCGTCGGGCTCGACCTCGAGCGCGGCGGCGATCCGGCGGAGCAGCAACGTGGTCGATGGACCGAGCAGGGCGAGCCAGAACCGTTCGACGTAGGGCGATCGCGGGTCGTAGCCGACGGCCTCGACCACCGGGTCGTGCCACGGGGTGACCCGGATGCGGTCGAGCGTCAGGTCGAAGGGGAGCGTGGGACGGGACATCGGGCCTCCATGCGTGTGATGCACTTCTGTGCATCTCAAGGCATCGAGGTGGAGATCGGTGACGGGCCGCCCCTCATCCGGCTCGGCCGATCAACGCACCTCGAAGGCGACGGAGAAGGGGTGGCCCCAGTGGGCGGTGCGCTGGTCGACCCATACGTCGCTCCCGCTGCGGGTCGCGTAGGTCGACCACCCCGAGCACGAGTTCGTTCCCACCGTCGGGCAGGCGAAGCGCAGCTCGATGGGGTCCAGGTCCGCCACCGTCGCCCCGTCGTCGTCGACCCGCACGTAGGTGGCCCAGCCGTCGGAGCCGGCGGCGCCGAGCAGGTCCTGGAGCCAGAACCGGCCCTCGTCGCCCGCTGCGATGCGCTCGGGCGGCTCCACCACCCACGCGCCGTTGGCCGCCCCGAAGCCGGCGCGCACCAGGTCGTGCGAGGCGGCGGTGGCGTCGACCACCACGTAGCACGAGTAGTCGTGGCCTCGATCGCCCACCACCCGGGTGGTGGGTGCGTCGATCGGTCCCACGCCGTCGGGCCCCACCGCCCAGACCGCGCCGGTCGGCTCGCCGTCGACTGCGTCGGGCGACTCGAGGTCGACCACCACGAACGTCACCTGCTGCGGGGCGACCTCGCGCTCCTGGTCGGGGCGCGACGGGCAGTCGAAGCCCGAGTTGAGGTAGTCGACCAGCGCGTCCTCGAGCCCGCCGATGGGCACGTGGGTGTGGCCCATCACCACCAGCTCGGCGCCGTGGCGCAGGGCGCGCTGCTGGGCGAACCAGCCGAGGTAGGTCCCGTCGGCGTCGGCCATGGTGGCTCGGAACGCAGCGCCGTAGCCGGCGAGTCCGCCGCCGTTCGCGTCTGACCAACGGGTCCAGGCGTCCGCATAGACCTCTCGCGCCTGGCGCAGCGTGGCGGTGGTGCCGTCGGCCATGCGGATCGGTTCGTCGAGGCCGACCTTGGTGGAGCCGCTCACGATGTCGACCAGGGCGGCGGCGATCGACACGGAGCCGATGCCGCTCGCCACGGCGCCGAGGGCCCCGAGGTCGAGCCCGTTGGGCGCCCCCTGGTCGGGCAGGTCGGCCACCGTCTCGCCCTCGCCCAGGCGGCGGTCCCACATGGTGGCCACCGCCCGGGTGACGAAGTAGCCGAGGGGGAGCGGCGCCCAGGGCCCGTGGTCCACCGGGGCGTTGAACATGGTGTGGTGGTGGCCGTGCTCGAGGAGCACCCCGGGTGCGGGCTGGTAGGGCACGTCGGCCACGTGGCGGAGGTGGTGCCCGCGCCGGCTCCGCACCAGGCCCGCCTCTGCCGCGGTCACGCCGAGGTCGTGGTTGCCGGGCACGTAGGTGACCGCACCGTCGAGCGCATCGAGGCAGGCGGCGAGGGCGCCGTCGGGGCCGAGCACCTCGGGGTTGGCGGCCACGATGTCGGCGAAGGTGGGGGGTGCCACCGCGGCGTGATAGGTCCAGAGGTCCACGACGTCGCCCAGCAGCACCAGCTCGCGGATGTGGGGCGCCTGGTCCACGACCCACTGCAGCAGCCGCGCCAGCGCCGGGCCGTGCACGGCGGGTTGGAACCACACGGTGGGCGCGGCCGTCCCGAGGTGCACGTCGCTCAGCACCACCAGGTGCCGCCGCTCGCCCTCCAGGTGGTGCTCGTGCTCCACCGTCCTCCCTTCTCGGGCGGTCACGGTACCCCCGGCTCGCTCCCCGCCGTCGCCCGGCTGGCGGGGAATGCACGCCCTGGAACGAATGTTGACCCCTCAGGTAGGCTTTTCCGCCGATCCGACCCGATCCGCCCACCGCCGAGGCAACGAGGACCACCATGGCCAGCTTCCGAGACCTGCTCAGCGCCACCAAGGCGTCCATCCGCGAGGTGACCACCGCCGAGGCCGATGAGCTGCGCAAGGCCGAGGGGGCCATCGTGCTCGACGTGCGCGAGCCCGACGAGTACGAGCAGGGCGCCATCCCCGGCTCGATGCACATCCCGCGCGGCACCCTCGAGACCAACATCGAGATGCGGGTGCCCGACCACGACACCCCGCTCGTGGTCCTCTGCGCCGGCGGCACCCGGTCGGCCTTCGCGGCCAAGACCCTCACCGAGCTCGGCTACGGCGACGTCGTGTCGGTGATGGGCGGCTTCAACCAGTGGAAGGACGAGGGCCGCGACTGGAAGATCCCCGCCGCCCTCACGTCCGACCAGCGCAACCGCTACAAGCGCCACCTGCTGCTTCCCGAGGTGGGCGAGAGCGGCCAGCAGGAGCTGCTCGACGCCAAGGTGCTGCTGCTCGGCGCCGGCGGCCTCGGCTCGCCCGCCGCCCTTTACCTGGCGGCGGCCGGCGTGGGCACGCTCGGCATCATCGACATGGACGTCGTGGACGAGAGCAACCTCCAGCGGCAGATCCTCCACAACATCGACCGGGTGGGCGACCGCAAGGTCGACTCGGCCAAGAAGACCCTCACGCTGCTCAACCCCGACGTCAACGTCGTCACCTACGACGTCCGCCTCGACGCCTCCAACGTGCTCGACATCCTCGAGGGCTACGACGTGGTGGTCGACGGCACCGACAACTTCCCCACGCGCTTCATGGTCAACGACGCCTCGGTGAAGCTCGGCATCCCGGTGGTCCACGGGTCGATCTTCCGCTTCGAGGGCATGGTCACCGTCTTCGACCCGCAGAACGGCCCCACCTACCGCGACATGGTGCCGGAGCCGCCGCCCGCGGAGCTGGCCCCGAGCTGCGCCGAAGCCGGCGTGCTCGGCGTGCTGCCCGGCATCGTCGGCAGCATCCAGGCCATCGAGACCATCAAGCTGATCCTCGGCCTCGGCGATCCGCTGATCGGCCGGCTGCTGGCCTACGACTCCATGGAGCAGACCTTCCGGGAGTACAAGGTCCAGGTCGATCCCACCAACGAGATCACCTACGCCAACCGAGACCGGATCACCGTCGCCGAGCTCGACGGCCTCTGCGCCCCGCTCCCGCTGCAGCCGCCTCCGGGCTGACCCGAACCAGCGGCGCGGCGGCCGTCTCCTCGATCCCGGGGGTGGGGGAGGCGGTCCGGCTCAACGGCACGGCGATCCTGCGCACCGAGCCTGAGCTCCTCGAGGGCTGGGCCATGGGCGACACGCGTCCTCGGTGATCACCGACGGGGAGTTCGACGGCGCGGCGTACGACGCCGCCTACCCCGAGCGCCTCCGCCACACGATCTACTGAGGTGCTCGGGCCGCGCGAGCCGGGCTGCGAGACTGCGGCCATGGACGTGCTGGTGTGCACCACCCAGGTCCCCTTCATGCGGGGTGGGCTCGAGATGATGGTGGAGAACCTCGTGGGCGCGCTCGGGGCGGCGGGCCACCGGGCCGAGGCCGTCGCCGTGCCGGCCGCCTGGGACCGCGACCGCCTGCTCGACGCCCCCACCGCCTGGCGCAGCATCCCGCTCGACGCCGACGTCGTGATCCCGGTGAACTTCCCGGCGTTCTACGCCCGCCACCCGCGCAAGGTCCTGTGGCTGGCCCACCAGCACCGCGCCGCCTACGACGGTCTCGGCCAGCCCTGGAGCGACCTGGGCCTCGACGAGGCCAGCCTCGCCGCCCACCGCCAGCTCGTCGACTGGGACACCCGGGTGCTCTCGGAGTGCCTCGCCCGGTTCACGATCTCGGGCGTCGTGGCCGATCGGCTCCGGCGCTTCAACGGCCTCGACGCCACCGCGCTCTACCAGCCGCCGCCCCTGGCCGACCGCCTCGCCCCGCGCCCTGGCGGCCCGGGTCGCCACCTGCTCTGCCCAACCCGCCTCGAGGCCAACAAGCGACCCGGGCTGTTCCTCGACGGCCTGGCGTCGATGGCTACGCCGGTCGACGGCATCCTGACGGGCGTCGGTTCGCTGGCCGACGAGTTGCGGGGCAGCGCCGAGCGCCTCGGCATCGCCGATCGCCTCGAGATGCCCGGCTTCGTGTCGGACGACGACCTGGTCGACCTGCTGCGCGAGGCCATCGCCGTGGTCTACGCCCCCTACGACGAGGACTACGGGTTCGTCACCCTCCAGGCGTTCCTCGCCGGGGTGCCGGTCGTGACCACCGACGACAGCGGCGGCGTGCTCGAGTGGGTGGAGCACGAGGTCACGGGGTTGGTGACCGACGGCTCGCCCGACGCCCTGGGCGCCGCCCTCGACCGGCTGGTCGCCGACCCGGAGCTGGCCTTGCGCCTCGGGGCCGCCGGGCGCGAGCGGGTGCGCGACCTCAACTGGGAGCACGTGGTGCGCACGCTGCTCGGCGGGTCGCCGCCGTGACCCAGCGCCGGGTGCTGGCCCTCGCCGCCGAGCCCGGCGGCTCGGCCCGAGCGGTGCCGCTGCTCGGGATCCTCGGGCTCCAGGTCGACGTGGTGTCGTGGCAGCGCCGCGACGGGGTCGTGCCCGATGCGGTCCTGGCGGCGTCGGTGGCGGCGCTCGACCTGCTCGACGACTCGCCGGAGCGTCCGACGGGCGTCTGGGTCCGCCACCACGACGAGATCGACGTCGCCCTCGGGCACGGGGTCGACCTGCTGCTCACGGGCCGGGCGGAGCTCGTGGCGCGCGGTGCCGTGCTCGTCCCACCGCTCGGCATCGAGGTCGACCGCTGGCCCGCCGTCGCCCCGCTCGTGCGCGCCCGCCGCCGCCAGGCGCTCGGCCTGCCGGCCCGCCACGTCGTGCGCACCGACGAGCTCGAGGAGGGCGATGCGCTCGAGGCGGCCCTGGGCGTCGCGTCGGCCGCCGTGGTCTCGGGCCCGTCGGCGCTGCTCGCCTTGGCCCTCGGCACGCCGTCGGTCACGAGCGCCGAGACGGCCCGACGCCTCGGCCTCCGACCGGGTCGCGACGTGGAGGTGGCGTCGGGGCCCGATGCCGCGACGCGCGTGGCCGACGAGCTGGCGGCCGACGAGGCGCGCGCCGCCGCGCTGTCGCGCCGGGCTCGGCGGTGCGCCGAGCACCACCTCGACCTCGGGCGACCCGCTCGTGTCGTGCTCGAACGCCTGGGCCTGGTCGAGGTCGCGGACGGGCCAGCGGAGCGCGTCGGGCGGCGGCTCGACGAGCTCGGCACCCCGGCGGGCTCGCCGGTGCGAGCCCGCGCCGCCGCCGCGTTGGCGGTGCTCGCCCCCGATGGTGGAGGATCGACGGCGTGAGCGCGGAGCCGGCAGCAGCGGGGTGGAAGGCCAAGGCCAAGGCCCTGGCCGCCCCCGCGGTGCAGCGCGCCCGCGAGGAGGTGGTCCGAGCCACCTCCGCCGAGGTGCTGGCGCTACGCGGCGAGATCGCCGGGCTGCGGGCCGAGCTCGATCGCCAGGGCGCCGAGCACCGCGCCGCGATGGCCGCGGTCCACGAGGAGCTGGCGGGGCTGCGCCGCTCCGTCGACGCGAGCTGATCGCTAGCTGAAGCGGCTGCGGTACTCCGAGCTCTCGAACACGTAGGTCGAGATCGAGGTGAGCGAGGCCGCGCCGTTGGCGAGACCGGCCGTGAAGAGGGTGAACACGTCGGTGGAGGGCGCCCGGCGGAGCAGGCCCTCGTAGGTGCCCACCACCCAGACGGCATCGTCGGTGTCGCGGATGTACTCGCTGGACTGCGAGAAGTTGGCCATCACCTGACCCCGGCTCATCCCGGCGTCGAGGCGGTTGGTCCAGTAGGTGGCACCGCCCGCGTCCGCGGCGCGACCGAGCACGTTCAGGTAGACGCGGTCCACGAACGCCCGGTTCGAGAGCTTCCCGTAGCGGTTGGTGAACTCCGACGACACGGCGAACGAGTTCGAGATCGAGACGAGCGAACGGCCCTCACCTCGGCGGTTGAGCCAGTAGGTGAGCCCGTTGTGGTCGGGGTTGCGCAGGAAGTAGGCGCGGTAGAGCCGTGTCACCGCGTGGACCCGGTTGTCGGCCTCGGTGGACGACTGGAGGTGAGCGATGAACTGCCCCGGGCTCCAGGTGTCGCCGACGCGCGCCGTCCAGAAGGCCAGGTCGTCGGCCGTGGCCTCCCGTCGCAGTACGTCGCGGTACTGCTGGGCCACCAGTTGCGAGGCGGTGGTGAAGGGCGCGAACGCGGTGGGGGGCGGCGTCGTGGTCGTGGTCGTCGGCGCCGTCGTGGTGGTCGTGGTCGAGCCGCCCTGCGCCGCCTTGGCGATCGTGCGGATGTCGTCCAGCTCGTCGTAGAGGTTCTGGCCCGGACAGGCCGTGTAGCCCACGTCGCGGTGGCCGATCACCCGCTTGAGCGTGACCGAGGTGCCGGAGGGGTACCGGTTCGAGCCGCCGCTGGTCACCGTGACCGAGCCGGTGGGGTCGATGCCGTAGAGGCCGAGCTTCCAGCCGATCAGCTTCCCGGCGGCGTCGATGGCGGCCGTGGTGGGGTTGGCCGCGGTGGGGCTGGCGCTCGGCTCGTACTGGCCGAGGAACGACACGCCGACGCTGCCGGTGTTGAACCCCTGGGCGTGGCCGCCCACGATCGCCTTGTCGACGCCGCCCGAGCGCCCCTCCCAGATGCGTCCGAAGCGGTCGACGACGAAGTTGTAGGCGATGTCGCACCAGCCGTTCGTGCCCGTGTGGTAGGCGTAGATCGAGGCTAGGAGCGCGGGCACGTCGGCGGCCGAGTAGGTGTTCGAGTTCACCGTGTGGTGCACCACGGCGAACTTCACGCCGCCCGAGGCGGTGGTGGGCCCGCCGGAGCACCCGCTGTTGCCCGACGCCCAGCCCTTCGAGGTGTAGGTGCTGCGGGGGATGATCGTCGGCTGCGCGGCGTCGGCGCCCGCGACCGCCGTGGTCAGCGACGATGCGCTCGGCGCCTCGTAGCGCATGGTCTGCAGCTCGAGGTCGTGGAGCTCGCCGGCGGTCACCCGCAGCTCCACCTCGTGCACGCCGTCGCTGCCGAACCAGGCCATGCCGCCGGTGTCGCGAGCGCTGTCGTCGGGGCCCTCGCCCTCCTCGGCCTCGAGCTCGGTCCACTCGGTCCAGCCGCCGTCGCCCAGCCCGCGGACCTCGACGGCGCCGTCGGGTGCGTCGGTCCAGCTCGATGCCACCGCCTGGGTGCCCTCGTCCACCTCGAGGCGCGTCGACCAGCCGACGCCGGCGGTGGTCGCCGCCGCCTGCGAGCTGCGGCCGGCCACGTTCGCCCCGGCGTCGGCCCCGGTCAGGGTGAGGATCTCGGTGTGCATCTCGCCGGGCCGGGCGGGATCGGCCCCGAGCGGGAGCCCGGCCAGGGCGCCCCACGCCACGAGGGCACCGCCGAGGGTGCCGAGGACCCGCCGCTTCCGCCGGCGGTGCAGGTTCGCGTTCGGGGCCACGTGCCGTCTCCGAGGGTCGAGAGGTGCCACCATGGGAACGATCGGCAGGAGCGCCGGTTTCTGGAGGCCGCAGAGGGGCCCGCACCGTGTCCGACGCACCATCAGGCCCCACCTCCCCCGTGCGGGTGGGCTTCGACGCCACCTCGCTGCTCGAGCCCCTCACCGGCGTCGGCACGGTGGCCGACGCCCTCCTGCGGGGCCTCGCCGCCCGCTCCGACGTGGAGGTCCACGCCTTCGCCGTCAGCTGGCGGGGGAGGGGCCGCCTCGCCGACGCGGTGCCAGCCGGAGCCACGGTGCACGGCCGCCCGCTGCCCGCCCGCCTCGCCCGGATGGCGTGGGCGCACGCCGACCATCCCACGGTCGGGGCGCTCGTGGGACGCGTCGACGTGGTGCACGGGCCGAACTTCGTCGTGCCCCCTGGCGGCCGGGCCGCCGAGGTGGTCACCGTGCACGACCTCACCGCGCTGCGCTTCCCCGAGATGTGCACCCCCGACGTGCTCGAGTGGCCGGGGCTGCTGCGTCGAGCGCTGCGCCGCGGTGCGTGGGTGCACGCCGTGAGCGCGTCGGTGGCCGACGAGGTTCGCGAGGCGTTCCCGGAGGCGGGGGAGCGGGTGGTGGCGGTGCCCAACGGCTTGGCGCCGCCGCTGCCGGAGGGCCCCGCCACCGACGCGGCCGCCGGGCGGGCGCTGGCCGGCGCCGAGCGCTACGTGCTCGCGCTCGGCACGGTGGAGCCTCGCAAGGACCTGCCCACGCTCGTGGCCGCCTTCGACGCCCTCGCCGCCGCCGACGCGAGCCTGCGGCTGGTGGTGGCCGGGGCCGACGGCCTGGCGGCCGACGAGCTCGCCGCGGCCGTCGCGGCCGCCGCCCACGGCGACCGCGTCGTGCGCCGGGGGCGCGTGGACGACCACCAGCGGGCGGCCCTGCTGCGGGGGGCGTCGGTGCTGGCCTACCCCAGCCGCTACGAGGGCTTCGGGCTGGTGCCGCTGGAGGCCATGGCCGTGGGCACCCCCGTGGTGGCCACCCGGGTGGGGGCCATCGCCGAGGTGGCGGGCGAGGCGGCGCTGCTCGTGCCCGAGCGCGATCGCGATGCCCTCGCCGATGCCCTCCACGCGGTCCTCCACGATCCGTTGATCGCCGAACGGCTCATCGATGACGGGACGTCTCGCGCAGCGGCGTTCACCTGGGACGCAGCCGTCGACGGGGTGGTCGAGCTCTACCGGCGCGCGGTCGACGCCCGCTGAGCCCTACGAGCCGGGCTCGGGCTCGGGGTTCTCGTGGTAGTAGTGCACGACCTTGGGGTCGAGGGCGACCATGCCCCGCGCTCGGCCCGGCGCCATCACCTCGAAGCGGTCCTGCAGGTCGCGTCGGTCGTACACGGTGCCCCCGGTGCGTGACGTCGCGGTGACCGAGATCAGGTAGGTGCCGTCGAGGAGCGACACCGCCGGCATGTCGAAGCACACCGCGCCCACGCCGTCGCAGGCGTGGATCGGCTGCTCCATGGACTGGGTGTCGTCGCCGAAGATCACGTTGTGGGCGAGGTCCTGGATCTCGAAGGCGAAGCAGATGTCGGTGATCCGCTCGGTGGCGACGTAGTCGATCCGCAGGCGCATCGGCTGGTTGGGCAGGAGGAACCGAGACTCGGGGTCGGGGTACTCGGCCTGCACCTTGGTGATCGTCAGCTCCTTCTCGAGCCGCACCGCCGGCACGGTGAGCGAGGGCGGGTCGGACCACTTGGGCTCGACGGCCTTCGGGCCCGACTCCTCGAGCTCGAGGGCGATGCCCCGCCGGGCGAGGGTCTCGCGCAGCGTGCGGATGGCCTCGCCGGGCTCGGCGATGTCGACGAGGTGGCCGTGGTCGAGCACGGCGGCGCGATCGGCGATCTGGCGCACCAGGTCGGCGGCGTGCGACACGAGCAGGATCGTGCGGCCCGAGCCCTGGAGCTGGCGGACCCGATCGATGCACTTGCGCTGGAACGCCTCGTCGCCCACCGACAGCACCTCGTCGACGAGGAGGATCTCGGGCTCCACGTTGATGGCCACCGAGAACCCGAGGCGGGCGTACATGCCCGACGAGTAGTGCTTCACCTGCTGGTCGATGAAGTCGCCGAGCTCGGCGAACTCCACGATGTCGTCGAAGATGCGGTCGATCTGGGTCTTGGAGAAGCCCAGGATCGAGCCGTTCAGGTAGATGTTCTCGCGGCCCGTGAGGTCGGGGTGGAAGCCGGCGCCCAGCTCGAGCAGCGCCGCGAGGCGCCCGCGCGACACCACCCGGCCCGACGACGGGCGCAGGGTGCCGGCGATGCACTTGAGCATGGTGCTCTTGCCCGAGCCGTTGTGGCCGAGGAGGGCGAAGGTCTCGCCCTCGGCCACCTCGAACGACACGTCGTCGAGGGCCTTGAACACGATGTGGGGGTTGCGGCCGGCGCGGATGAGCCGCTCCTTCGCCGACTGCCCGCCCTCCTGGTACACCTTGAAGGACTTGGTGACGTTGGCCACCTCGATGGCGGCGGCCATCAGATCTCCTCCGCGAAGTTGTCTTCCAGCCGGCTGAACAGGGCGAGGGCGCCGTAGAGGAGCACGAGCGAGATGGCGAGGGCGATGCCGAGGTGGGTGGCGTACCAGCCGAAGTGGTGGTCGACCGGGAGCACGCCCTTCTCCGCCGGATCGTCGAAGTCGGGGTTGTAGAGGAAGCGCTGGAACGAGATGACCACGGTGATCATCGGGTTGAGGGCGAGGATCCACTCCTTGCCGGCGCCGTAGCGGTCGGTGAGCTCGTCGACGATCAGGGAGTACGGGTAGGCGATGGCCGACATCCAGAACCAGGCCAGCAGGGCCACCTCGAGCAGGTGTTGGGTGTCGCGCAGGTAGACGTTGACGGCGCTGAGGGCGATGGCGAGCGCGGTGGCGAGCACCAGGGTGACGGCCAGGGCCAGCAGGAAGATGGGCAGGTACTCGGGATCGGGGAAGCGCCGGAACACCACCATCGCCGCGATCAGCACCGTGCCCTGGAGGAAGAAGTGCACGAGGGCGCTGAACACCGAGGCCAGCACCAGCGCTTCGCGGGGGAACCACACCTTGGTGACGAGCTGCGCGTTCTGGACGATCGACGAGGTGCCCTGGCCGAGGGCGGTGCTGAACAGGTTCCAGGCCAGCAGGCCGGCCAGGAAGAAGATGCCGTAGTAGGCGACCTCGACCTGGCTGATGATGTTGAACACCAGCGAGAAGACCACGAGGTACATCAGCGGGTTGAGCAGCGACCACACGAAGCCGAGGACGCTGTTCTTGTACTTGACCTTCAGCTCCTTGCGGGTGAGGTTCCCGATGAGCTCGCGGTACTGCCAGAGGTGGCGGATCCGCTCGAAGGGCGTGGGGCGCTTGCTGACCTCGAGCGCGGGCGACAGCTGGGCCCGGTCGGGGACCATCGCGTCGTGGGAGGACGCCGGCGGTTGGAGGGTGGGGGCGACTCGGGGCACGGCTCGTCAAGGCTACTTCGGGGCCGTCGGATCGACGATGTCGGCGATGACGTCCGCGAGGTCGGCGCCCAGGGCCCGCCAGTCGTAGCGCTCCACCACGAGGCGCCTCGCGGCGTCGGCCCGCGCCTGGGCCGCGTCGGGGTCGTCGAGCACCGAGCGCACCGCGGCGGCGAGCTCGGCGGGCTCGGCCAACAGGAGGTGCTCCCCGTCGTGGGCGTCGATGCCGCGAACCCCGAACGGGGTGGACACCACGGGGATGCCGACGGCGAAGTACTCGAGCAGCTTGAGGTTCGTGCCTGAGCCCAGGCGCATCGGGTTGAGGGCCACGTCGGCCGCTCGCAGCAGCAGGTCCTTCGCTCGGGAGCTCACCTTGCCGGCGAACACCAGGTTCGGGGGGACGACGCGGTGCTCGAACGCGTGGCCGTGGTGGCCGACCGACAAGACGAGCACGTCGGGGATCTGGGGGGCCAGCTCGATGAGCAGCTCGGCGGCGTCGAGGTTCGGTGGATGCCAGGAGCCGAAGAAGACCGCGAGGTGCTCGGGGCGTCGGTGGCCGCTGCCTGCCCGCCAGTACTGCGCGAGCCAGCGGCGACCGGCGGCTCGACGCTCGAGCGGCGTCGGCACGGTCACGTCGGTGACCGTGCCGTTGGGGATCACCCGGGCCCGCAGGTCGTGGCCGACCTCGCTGGCCAGGGCATCGAGATCGATGGTCGAGCAGGTGGTGACCCGGTCGGCGACCTCGAGCGCTCGCCGTTCGAGCGCCACCACCTGGTCGAGCATGTCCCTGCCGGTGGGCGTGTCCGGATACACGCTGGCCTTCAGCTCGGCTTCGACGTTGTAGGCGTCGTACACCACCGGTAGGTCGACCTCCGCCGCCTCGAGCACGGGGAGCAGGTAGGGCTCGGCCAAGATCACGGCGCTCGCTCCGGACGCGGCCCGTCGCACCGCGTCGAGGTACGCGGGCGTGAGGTCGATGGCGCGAGCCGCGAGCAGGTCGGCCACGGGGAGCTGCACCTCGGCGCTGCGCTCCTCGCCGAGCGCGGAGTGGCGCGACGACCGGGGAACGACGACCTGGGTCAGGCCCGGTGCCAGCTCCGTCCGGGCCGGGAGCAACCCGAAGTCGACCAGCGCGACGATCTCGACGGGGCGGTGGAGGGCCAGGTTGCCGTACAGGTTGCGGGCCCGGAGCTGGCCTCCGTGGCTCGGGTCGTCGATCGCGAAGGTGGTGAGGACCACCACTCGGTCGGGGCTGCGCGGGTCGTCGGGATCGGGCCTCAGCGCGGCTTCCCAGCGGGCCGCCTGCTCCTCGGGCGTGTAGCGGTCCTCGCCGAGCAAGGCGTCGATGGCCGCGTCCCAGGTGACCTGGGCCTCACGAGCGCGGGCGGCCTCGCCGAGCTGGTGGGCGAGGCCGCGGTCGCGCACCAGCCGGGCCAGCGCCGCACCCACCGCCTCGGGGGTCGGCCGGGCCACCAGACCGGTGACCCCGTCGACCACGAACTCCGTGGGCCCGCCGGCGTCGGTGCAGGTGACGACGGGGGTCCCCTGGGAGAACGCCTCCAAGGTGACGAGCCCCTGGTCCTCGTCGGCGGGCACGAAGGGCACGGCGAGCGCTCCGGCGTACAGGCCGGGCAGGTCGGCGTCGTCGACGCGCCCGAGGAAGCGGATGCGTGGATCCCCCGCCGCGAGCGCCTCGAGCTCGGCCCGGCACGGACCGGTGCCGGCCATGCGCAGCTCGATGTCGCCGGGCACGCTCGCCATCGCCCGCACCAGCAGGTCGTGGCGCTTGGGGCCGTCGAGGCGCGAGCAGGTGAACAGGTAGTCGACCTCGGGATCGGTGGGCTCGGCGGGCTCGAGGTGGCCGGGGAACGGGACCACCCGCGGCGTCACCGACGTCGGGAAGTAGCGCTCGCGCCGCGCCACCGTCTCTGACAGCGACAGGTACTGCTGGACCTCGCCGGGGGCCATGGCGATGGCGTCGAGCCAGCGGATGGCGGTGCGGGCGAACGGGCCGGGGAAGGCGAAGTCCGGATGGTCCGGGCCGAGGGCGGCGAGGGCGTTGTGCCAGCGCTCGAAGAACTCGTCGAAGGCGCCACGGTGGTGCGCCTGGCGCATCAGGTGGAGCATCGCGAACGTGTGGTCGGCCGGGTTCGGGACCTGCTCGGGCAGCCCCAGCAGGTGGTAGGTGTCGTACAGGCCCCGGAGCGGGTGCATCATCCAGATCGTCTTGTGCGGGTGGTGCACCATCCAGGCCGGGTACTTCGCCACCACGATGCGGTCGTAGGCGCTCAGGTCGAGGTGCGCGAACGTCTCGTACGCCGCCAGCAGGTCGACCAGGTTGTCCTCCACCACCGGCACCGTGACCAGCTCGGCCTCGTGCGGGGTCAGCTCCTCGATGGCGGCACGGGTGCCGGCGAGGGCGCGCTCGGCGCCGCCGATCGTGGGTGGCACCGCTGCGGGAGCGACCAGGGCGATCCTCATGACAGCACCCGCTCGACGCCATCTCGGAACTCGTCGGCGGCGTGATCCCACGACAGCTCAGCGGCGCGGTCGAGGCCGTTGCGGCCCAGCTCCGTCGCGAGGTCGGGGTCGTCGTGGAGGCGCCGCACGGCGGCGGCGATCGCGGCGGGGGTGGGGTCCACCACCAGCCCGGTGCGCCCGTCCTCCACCAGCTCTGCCAGCCCGCCACCGTCGCGGCACACGATCACCGGGGTGGCCCGCGCCATCGCCTCGATCGCGGTGAGGCCGTAGTCCTCGTCGAGGGCCGGGGCCACGACGCAGGTGGCGGTGGCGAACGCAGCGGCGAGCTCGCTGTCCCCGAGGCGCCCGGCGATGGAGACTGGGCTAGGTGCGGGCTCGTCGATCGGGGGCGCGCCGAGACCGGTGTTGCGCCAGAGGTCGTCCGCGGTGAGCTCGTCCACGGCGATCTCACCGGTGGCGAGGCGGTGGTCGAGCGACTCGACCCACGCGCGACGACCGCCGGTGCCGACCACGGTGGTCTCCACGTCGCCCAGGAGGTGGGCTGCGGCGACGACGAGCTCGGTCCGCTTCGGGAACTCGAGCCGTCCGACGCAGAGCGCGCCTCGACGCCCGGCTGGTGCGGGGTCTCCGCCGACGGGGACCATCGGGCCGGCGTGGAAGACGGAGGCGTCGGTGATGCCATCGAAGGTCGCCAGCCGGCGCGCCACCACCTCGGACCCAGCGAGGAACCACCCCACCCGATCGAGCGCGGGACGATCGAGCTCGCGCACGAGTCGGCCTGCCTCGCGGTGCACCTGCTCGTCGGGGGCGAACCCGGCGGCGAGGAAGGGCTCCTCGAGGTCGTAGTACACGCGGTGGTGGTGGTAGAAGAGCGACACGTGGCGGGGGTGGTCGATGGCGAACGACGGCGGCTGGGTGGACACGACGACGTCGTGGCGGCGCAGATCGAGGCGATCGAAGCGGTCTCGGGCCCACAGGTAGCGGAAGTACTCGGGCGCGGCCTCCCACACCGCTCGCGGGATGTCGAGGCCGGCCACCTCCGCGCGGGGCGGGACGGCGTCGACCACGACGCGCGCCACCTCCCAGCCCGAGGCGCGCGCCGCGGCCTCTAGGCGGTCCACCACCAGTTCGAGGCCCCCGGTGACGCCGACGTCGGGCTTGACGAAGGCCAGGCGAAGTGGGCGCACGGCGCGTGCGTCGCTCAAGCGCCGGGGTCGGTGCGTGCCGCCAGCGCCTCGTCGAGCCGAGCCGCGAGCGCGTCGGCGCGGGCGGTGGCCTCGGCGGCGGTGGCCTCGGCGCGGGCCAGTGCCGCTTCCAGGGTCGCCTGGCGGTCGCGCAGCACCCGCAGGTCCTCGATGACGACGTCGAGGGTGAGGTCGGCGGTGGCGACGCCCGCCTGGACCCGGTTCGCGTGCTGCTCGCCCGACTCCACCCGGTAGGCGAGGTTCTCGACCGCGGCAGCGAGGCCGTCCATCGCTTGGAGCAGCGCCCGGTTGAACGGCACCTGGTCTCCGGTGATCAGGTGGCCCACCCGGTGCGCCGCCTGCTTGAGCGGACGGAGGCGGACGCCCGCCGGGAGCTCCGTGCCGGCGTGGGCGTGGGGCAGCGCCTCGATCAGGCGGTCGCGCGCGTAGTGCACGGCGTCGGTGCCGGGGGGCTGCTCGATGCCCCCGGCTTCGACCCGCTCCTTCGCCAGGTGGAGGTAGCGCAGCACCTCGTCGGTGTCGGTCATCGGGGCGGAGGCTACCTGAACGCGCAGGAGGGACCCGCCGAAGCGGGTCCCTCCTGGCAGGGGATCTCGTTGGGTCGAGCGGCTGCTCAGGCAGCCCGGGCCACGAGCTCGCGGGCCTGCTTGACC
>JAGQSL010000058.1 GCA_020439525.1 Acidimicrobiales bacterium
GGTCCTGCTCGAGGTAGTCCGCACCCTGCTCGAGGGCGAGGTCGTAGGAGGCGAAGGTGTGCTCCGGCGCGTCGGCCGACGCGCCGCGGTGGGCGATCACGATGATGTCGGCGTCGCGGAAGTCGGCGGCGGGCTCGGCGGGCGGGGCCGCCGTGGTGGTCGTGCGGTCCGGCTCGGTGGTCGCGGAGCCGTCGTCGTCGCTCCCCGAGCACGCGGTCGCCGCCAGCAGCAGCGCGCCGGCCGCCAGCGCGGCCATCCACCTCGTCACCCTCATCCCCATGGGCGCACGCTACCCACGGCCGCACCGGGCGGCCGTGGGTGGGGCGCCGGTGGGCTCAGGCCTTCGACATCAGGGCGACGAGCTGGTCGAGCGCAGCGCCCCAGCCGTCGTGGAAGCCCATCTCCTCGTGCGCCTTCTGGCCCTCGGCGTCGAGGTGGATGGCGACCGCCCGGTACGTCGTGCCGCCGCTGCCGTTGGGCGTGAGCTCGAGGATGGCGGTCATCGGGATCTCGGCGTGGCGGGGGCGGAAGCCGGCCGACAAGCACTCGGTGAAGACGAGGCGCTCGCCCTCCACCACGTCGAGGAAGCAGCCGCCGTTGGGGAACTCGTCGCCTTCCGGCGTGCGCATGGTGAAGGAGAACTCGCCGCCGGGGCGCAGATCGAGGGTGCACGCGGTGACGGCGAAGGGCGCCGGGGCGAACCACTGCTTCAGCAGTTCTGGCTCGGTCCAGGCCCGCCAGACGAGCTCGGGGGCGACGTCGACGTCGCGCACGAGCTCCAGGTCGCGCTCGGGATCGAGGGGGTACGGGTTGACGGTCACGTGGGCTCCGTGTTCATGGTGAGGAGGAGGGCGTCGAGCTGGTCGAGCTTCTGCTCCCAGTGGCGGCGCTGCTCCGCCAACCAGGTGTCGACGACCTCGAGGGCCTTGCGGGCGATGCGGTAGGTCCGCACCCGTCCCTGCTTGGTGGACGTCACCAGGCCGGCCCGCTCCAGCACGCCGAGGTGCTGGGTGAACGACGGCAACGCCATGGCGAACGGCTCGGCCAGCTCCGAGGTGGAGGCAGGTCCGGACACGAGCCGCTCGACGACCTGGCGCCGGGTGGGGTCGGCCAGCGCGTGCAGCACCTCGTCGACCTCGTCCAAACGCTTAGGCATACACCTAAGTATTCTGCCCGCGAGACCCCGGGTCAAGCCGCCCCTCACCTCCACCCTTCGCTTCGCCGGTTCGGCCTCAAGGAAACGCCCCGTCGGACCGATACCCTGAGGGGTATGAGCGAGTCCCGTCCCGGCACCGGTCCCGAGCCCGTGGTGGCGATCGAGGGCGTGGGCGATGCGGTCGTGCTCGAGAAGCGGGGGCGGGCGTGGCTGCTGTGGTCGTTCCTGCTGTGCCCGTGCCACCTGCCGTGGACCCTGGCGATCCTGGCCACGGTGGCCGGCGGCAGCTCGCTCGGGGTGGTGCTGCGCGAGCACGTGTGGATCGCGGGCACGCTGGTGACCGCCGCCTGGGTCCTCGGCACCGGCTACGGCTTTCGGCTCATCCGCCGGGCCGAGCGCGCCGGCGGCGCCTGCTCCACCCGCACCCCGACCCCGAAGACGAGGACCGCGTGACCGATCACGACCACCACGGCCACGACCACGACCACGACCACGGCGAGCGCTACACCGGCGACTTCGACGAGATGGCCAAGACGTGGGATGCCGACCCGGCCAAGGTCGAACGGGCTCGGATCGTCGGCGCCCTGCTCCCCCAGCGCCTCGACCTCGGTCCCACCGCCCGGGTCTTCGAGTACGGCGCCGGGACCGGGCTCGTGTCGCAGGTGCTCGCCCCGCACGTTGGCCCCCTCACCCTCGCCGACCCGTCCGAGGGGATGCGCGCCGCGATGGCCGCCAAGGTCGCCGACGGCACGCTGCCCGCCGGCACGACCATCGTCGCCACCAACTTCGACGCCGAGGCGCCGGGCGACGATCGCTTCGACCTCGTGGTCACCGTCCAGGTGATGCACCACGTGGCCGACCTCGCCCCGGTCCTCGCCGCCTTCGCCACCATCCTCGAGCCCGGCGGCCACCTGGCGATCGTCGACCTCGAGGCCGAGGACGGCTCGTTCCACGGCGACGGCTTCGGCGGCCACCACGGGTTCCACCGCCCCGAGCTCCAGGCCCAGATCGAGGCCGCCGGCTTCACCGACGTCCGCTTCGAGCACGCCTACGACCTCGAGAAGGACGGCCACGCCTTCCCCCTCTTCCTGGCCCTCGCCACCCGCTGACCCGGATCGACGCTTCCTGGTGCACTTCCCGGACACGGGTGTCCGGGAAGTGCACCCAGAACGGCTCACGCCGCGGGGATGACCCGGGACGGGAGCAGATCGAGCACGGTGCGCCGGACCGCCGCTGGCCGCTGGGTCACGTCGGCCCAGCGGAAGCGCACCACCTCCAGCCCCATCCGCCGCAGGCGGGCATCGCCCTCGACATCGAGGCGTCGCTGGTCCGGTCGGTCGTGGAACTCGGCGCCGTCCCACTCGATCACGAGCCGCCCGGTCCGGTGCAGGCCGTCGACCCTGCGGATGTAGCCGCGCTCGTCGCTCATCGGCACCTGCCATTCGATGCCCGAGATCGGCGCGACCACCGCCCGACCGAGCAGATCGAGCTCGCTCTCGGTGGGCACGTAGGCCAGGCCCCGCTCGGCGAGCACCGCCCGCATCGCCGCCGTGCCCGGGCGGCCCTTCCCGCCGAGGTCCTCCAGCACCCGGTAGATCGCACCGACCGTGCAGCGGGGCGTCCGGATGGCGGCCTCGACCACCCGATCGAGACGCCGCCCCCCGAGGCGCGGCGCCAGGTCGAAGACGGTGCGGGCGAGGGTCGTGACCGGGATGCTGCGCACGACCGTGACGTGGTGGTCCGGTACCGCCGTCGTGCGATGGACGAGCGCCGCGCTCCGTCGGCTGCTCGTCCCGTGGGCGCGCGTGACCTCGACTCGGCCGGGACGTCCGAAGCCCGGCAGCTCGAAGAGCCACGCGGCCGTGAGGTGGGAGGCCCAGGTGGCTCGATCGTGGACGAGCACCGCAGCGAGGATCGTGGCCTCGGTCGTGGCCGGACAGCCACCGATCCGGAAGACGCCGCGGGCCTCGACCTCGATGCGCCCCCGTGCGATCCAGCGTCGGATCTCGCGCTCGCCGATGCCGGCAGCCGTGAGGTCGTCGACCGTGAGCAGCCCGTGGCGGCGTTCGGCCCGGGCGGCGAGGAGGGGGATGCGGCGATCGGTCATGGCCGTCGAGTCCACCAAGGGGGTCTGACAGCGAAGGCGCCGGTCGGCGAGCGCGGTCGAACCTGGTGCACGTCCCGGACATAGGTGTCCGGGAAGTGCACCGGGAAGGCGATGTCCCGGGTCAGCCGGCGCGGCTCACGGCTCGAGCCCGAGGTCGATCGCCCGGGGCACGCGCTCGCCCTCGAGCGGGTCGGGGCCCGGGTCGCCACCCTCGGCGACCACCGCGAGGCGGGCGAGGTAGTTCGACCAGCCGCCGTCGTGGGCGTCGGCCATCGGCCCGGCGAGGCCCCGGTGCACGAGGTGGAGCTCGGTGCCGCCCGCCGTGGGCGTGAGCGTGATGTCGACGATGGTGGAGCCCGGCGGGACCCCGACGTCCGCCCGCTCCCAGCCATAGGTGAAGACCACCCGGCGGCCGGGCACCAGCTCGACGATCTCCCCGGCGCACGCGTCGCCGTTGCGGTGGGTCCAGCGGATGCGACCGCCGGGGCGGGCGTCGACCTCGGCGGCCTCGGCCATCCAGCGCACCAGGGCCGCCGGGTCGGTCAGCAGCTCGTAGACGACCTCGGGATCGGCGTCGATGTGGAGGGTGCGATCGACGAGCTTCACCCGGCAGCCTGCCTCGGCCGACGACCACCCGCCCGCCGCCGCTGCTCGTCCTCGGCGGTGCGCTTGAGGGCGTCGAGGTGGTCGGCCCAGTAGGCGTCGAGCTCCTCGCGCAAGATGGCGAGAGCGGCGAGGTCGGCCGAGTAGAGGCGACGGTTGGCGTCGACCCGCACGTGGACGAGCCCCGCGTCGCGCAGGACCTTCAGGTGCTGGCTGGCCGCACTGCGCGACAGGTCGGTCGCCTCGGCCAGCTCGGACGAGGTGCGCTCACCCGTGCTCACGAGCCGCAGCATGCGGCGGCGGCCCGCGTGGGCCAGCGCCTGCATCCCGCGGTCGATCCCGTCGGTCATCCCTGCCGACCCAGCGCTCCGAGGAGGATCTGCTGGGGCGTGGCGTCGGCGCCGACCTCGACCGCCGGGCCGATGAGCCCGGCCGCCCGACCGTTCTCTGGCATGTCGGGGAGGAACATCGCCGCGCAGGCCGCCACGAGCTCGGCGTCGAGGGTGGAGTCCTGCCCGGTGGCGGCGGCCAGGTCCCAGGTGTGGATCAGCACGTCCATGAACGTGCCGGCGACGGCCTGGCCCACCGTCCACTCGAAGCCGAGCGGCGAGGCGCAGGTGCGGTCCAGCACGCCGGGCTCGGCGAAGCGGGCGAGGCAGGCATCGACCCCGGAGCGCAGGTCGCCGGGCGCGGCGCCCTCGGGGGGAGCGACCTCGTCGCCCGATGCCGTCCGCAGGTAGGCCGTGCCGCCCACGAGATGGTCGAGGAGCTGCTGGACGTTCCACTCCGAGCACGGCGTGGGATCGTCGAGCTGGCTCGGCTCGATGCCCTCGACGACGGCGATGCATCGCTGCGTGGCTCGGCGGTACAGGTCGATCGGGCTCGGCTGGTCCAACGTGGGCTCCTTGGTTGCGTTGTCGCTAAATTTAGAGATGACGCAACTACCACGCAAGCTGGCGTCCTCGCCGCCCCCGCCGATCCGCCGAACCTGGCACGGAACGTGGACGTAGGTGACCACGTTCCATGCCAGGTTCGGGCCGGCTTGGCGCCGGGCCAGGACCGCGCGCCCCGTCAGGTCCCCTTGTAGTTGAGGACCTGGTGGAGCTCGTGGAGGACGTCGACGAGGTCGGCCTGGTCGGCCATCACCTGGTCGATGTCCTTGTACGCCGCCGGGATCTCGTCGACGAGCTTCGCGGCCTGGTCGGCCTGCCAGACCTTGCCCGCCATCGCCTCGGCGAGGTCGTCGGCGTCGTACAGCTTCTTCGCCGCGGTCCGGGAGTGCCGGCGGCCGGCGCCGTGCGAGCACGACGTCCAGCTCTCGGCCGAGCCCTTGCCGCGGACGATGTAGCTGCGGGTGCCCATCGAGCCGGGGATGACGCCGAGGTCGTCGACGTCGGCCTTGATCGCGCCCTTCCGGGTGATCCAGAGCCAACGGCCACCGTGCTCCTCCCGCTGGGTGAAGTTGTGGTGGCAGTTGATCCGCTGGACCTCGCGACCGGTGCCGACGAACGCCAGGACCTCCCGCATCGCCCGGTCCATCATCTGGTCCCGGTTGGCGCGGGCGTAGTCCTGGGCCCAACCCATGTCGGCGATGTAGGCCTGGAACGGCTCGGTGCCCTCAAGGAAGTACGCGAGGTCGCGGTCCTCGAGGCGCAGCTCCATGGCCTTGGCCAGGCCCCGGGCCCGCCCGATGTGCATCTGGGCGAGCTGGTTGCCGATGCCCCGGCTCCCCGAGTGGAGCACGACCCAGACGTGGTCGCGCTCGTCGAGGCACAGCTCGAAGAAGTGGTTCCCCGAGCCGAGGCTGCCGAACTGCTTCGCCGCCTTCATCGCCAGCTTGCCGGTCAGCTCGGTGGCCGGCCGGTGGGTGGTGAGGAAGCGGTCGGCGGCCCGGCTCACGTCCGCGTGGCCCTGGCCGACGCCCGCCGGCACGGCGCGGGCGATGCGACCGAGGAGCGGGTCGAGCGAGTCGGGCAGCTGGGCGGCGGTGAGGTCGAGCTCGGCGGCGATCATGCCGCAGCCGATGTCGACGCCGACGGCCGCCGGGATCACGGCCCCGTTGGTGGGGATGACCGAGCCGACGGTGGCGCCGAGGCCGACGTGGGCGTCCGGCATGAGGGCGACGTGGCCCTCGACGATCGGCAGGCGCGCCGTCTTCTCCGCCTGGCGGATCGTGCCGGGGTCGATGTCGGACGCCCAGGAGATGAGCTTGGGGTTGATGGTGGTGGGCACGGTTCGGCCCTCCTCGTTCGCGTTCGAGGTGGTGGACATGATGGCGACGCGCCGATGGGCGCGCTCGGGGTGGTGTGGTGGCGCCGTCGACGGGAGTCGAACCCGCGACCTGCCGCTCGACAGGCGGCTGCTCTGACCAGCTGAGCTACGACGGCCGGGTGGGGCGGTCGACGCTCGGCGGCGAGTGGTGGTGGAGGCGTCGCCTCAGACCAGCCGGCGCCGAGCGCGGCGCTGATCTCGGGTGCGACCGCTGGGGCACGAGCCCTCGCCGACGGGCGAGAGCGGTTGCTCCAGTGGCCTCGGTTCGGCGGTGGGCGTGCGGGTCATGGCGACGAGGATGCCGCGCTGGCCCGTGGCCGAGGAAGCGAGTTTCGGTTGGGGCGCCCGAGTCGGCGTCAGGTCGGCGCGTCGGCGGGATGGACCCAGCGGAGGCTGGGGTACCCAGCGAAGCCGCGATCGGCGCTGACGAACGATGCGCCCTGTTCGAGGGCGAAGGCGGCGAGGTAGGCGTCGGGCACCTGGTTGCCTCGAGCGCCGATGCGGCGGCAGAGGTCGGTGAAGGCCGTCCAGTGACCCGGGCCAGGCGCGAGGCTCACGACGGCCGGCGAGCGGAGCACGACGTCGAGGAAGGTGAGCGCTTCCTCCAGCGGTGTCGGCAACTCGAAGACGCGTGGATGGGTGACGATCCGCAGGAAGCCGCTGGCGACCACGGTCGGGATGCCGAGGGGCTCGGGGCCGCGCCGGGCGAGATCCAGCCAGGTGCGGTGGAGCTGGTGCTCGGCGACGTCCTCGCGGTGGGCGTAGACGAGCACGTTGACGTCAACGCAGCGCATTCAGCGACCCACCGTCCATCAGATCTGCCAGGGCCGAGCGGTCCGCGAGGTCGACACCGGGCAGCGTGCCCCCACGCCCGAAGGTCGGGAGGGCGTCGAGCTCTGCGGGGGCCGTAGCGCCCGATCGCAGCGAACTGCGCACCGCGTCCTCGATGACCTGGCTGACCGTGCGCGCCGAGCGCGCCGCGACTGCTTTCGCCTCGCGGTACACCTGCTCGTCGATGGTGATCGTCGTGCGCACGGGGGCAGGGTAGCATCTTTGCATCACCAGGTGATGCAAAGATGCATCCCTCCAGGCGAAGGCGATCGGTGGGGGCCGTTCAGCCGAGGTCGAGGACGCTGGCGAGGGCGTCGCCGATGCTCCCGAGCTCGTCGGCATCGAGCCGCCCGACCCGACGGCCGAGGCGTCCGGCGTCGACGGCGCCGAGCTGCTCGACGAGGACCCGGGTCCGCTCGCCGGCGAGGTTGATCTCCGGCCGGAACGATGCGGGGAGCGCGCTGCGGGACGTGGGGGCGACGATGACGACCGACCGAGGCAGGAGCGCATCGCTCTGCAGGATCACCCCGGAGCGCGGAGCCTGCTGCTCGTGTCCGCTGGCCTTCGGCGGCTTGAACCGGTGCACGTCACCCCGGGCGCAGGCATCGACTCCATCAGCGCGGCGACCGCTTGCATCTCCCGGCGGTCGGCCTCATCGGCCTCGAGCGCGGCTGCTTCCGCGGCCACCGCCTCCCGTTGCCGCGCCCGGTCGCCCGCGGCGACGAGCGCCGAGCGGATGGCCTCCGATCGGCTCAGCCCCGTCGCCTGGAGCAGCCGCAACGCCCGCATCGCCTCGTCGTCCAGTCGCACCGAGATCGCCCGCGCCATCCCGCACGGCATCGCGAACCGTCATACATCAGCGGGGGGAGCATGGGCGATCGAGGCCATGGCCCGAACGTACCGAGATGCTCGGGATCACGGCCCCGCAACCCGGCGCCCGCTGATACCCTTAGGGGTATGCGTTCGTTCAACCTCTGCGGGTGGACCTCGGTGCTGGTGCCGGCCTTCTTCGTCGGCTTCGCCGTCGCGTCGCTGGCCGGCAGCGACGCCATCGGCTGGCTCGCCGCCCTCGCCACGGGCCTCGCCGTCGCCGCCTCCCAGGCCCGATCCGGCGCCCGCGCCTCGTGCGCCGTGCCGCCGGGCCCCGCCGACCAGACCGACCGACCCACGACCGCCCGCCGCTGATCCAGGAGCCGCCCCATGGACGCCATCGAGACCACCGTCGCCCTCCCCATCGCCGAAGCGGAGGCCGCCGTCCGCGAGGCTCTGGCCACCAACGGGTTCGGCGTGCTCACCGAGATCGACCTCGCCGCCACGTTCAAGGCGAAGCTCGACATCGATCGCCCGCCGCTCAAGATCCTCGGCGCCTGCAACCCCGGCTTCGCGAACCGGGCGCTGGCACTCGACCCGTCGACGGCGCTCGTCCTGCCGTGCAACGTGGTGCTCGAGGCGGTCGACGGCGGCACGAGCGTCAAGGTCGCCGACCCCCGCTCGATGATGCCCGACCCCGCCTTCGCCGAGCTCGCCGCCGACGCCGCCGCCAAGCTCACCGCGGCGGTCGACTCGCTCAGCGCCTGAGCAGCCGCGAGCTCACCGCCCCGGGGGCGCCTCCCGCGTGGCGGGAGGCTTCGGGCGCAGCGACGGGATGAGGGCACCCAGCAACCCACGCACGTTTGCGCGGAGCAGGTCCCAGAAGTCGAACGAGTCGCGCCAGAGGGTGATCTTGCCGTCGACCACCTCGAAGCGACCCCACACCCAGAACTGGGCGCGGACCGGGCCGAGGAGGAGCACGTCGGTCCGCTCGGTGAGCACCACGTTCCCCTCGGCGGAGATGGCGTGCAGGTACACCTCGAAGCCGAGGCTCGGCCGGTCGAGCCCCCGCAGGACCTTCTCCACATCGCGCCGACCCCGGATCTTGGGGAGCCCGACGTTCACGTAGAGGATGTCGTCGTCGATCAGCTGGGCGGCGCCGTCGGGGTCGCCGGCGGCCATGGCGGCGAGGAACCCCTCGACCACGGCGGTGGGGTCCTCGACCACCACCCCACCGGTAGCGGCGTCGAGCGGACGGGGCAGGAGCGTTCCGGACATGCGTGAAGTCTAGCTCCACCTCAATTCAGGTCAATTCCGGACATCTCAAATTTTCTCGTAATCCTCCGTGCATTCGAACGGGTGTTCGGCTAACGTGCGTGCCGTGACCCCGCCCTTGGCTCCCGACCCCGAACCGGTGCCGCTGCCCGAGCTGCTCGCCGACGCGGCGTCGTGGATCGGCCGCCCGGCCACCGAGGTGTCGGGCGGGGCCAAGGCCGAGCGCGTGCTGGCGCTCGACGCACTGATCGACCGGCTCCGCCTCGAACAGGTCCGCACCCTGGGCGCCTTCGACGCCGACGGCACGTGGGCGTCCGACGGCGCCCGCACCGCCGCCAGCTGGCTCGGGGCACGGGCCGCGATGTCGCGCGGTCGGGCCGGCCACCTGGTCGCCCGGGGTCGCGAGCTGCGCTCGGCGTCGGCGGTAAAGGCGGCGTGGGAGGCCGGCCGGATCGGCGAGGAGGTGGCGTTCGCCCTCCTGCGCGCTCGTCGGGTGCACGAGCGGCTGTTCGACGAGCAGGTCGGCGACCTCCTGGGCTGGCTCGACGGACTGCGGGTCGACCACGCGCTCACCGCCATCCGCCACTGGACGCACCTCGCCGCCAACACCGCGGAGGCCGAGCGGGCCGAGGGCGCCGACGGCAGCGGCGACCCCGACGATGCTGAGCCGGTCGATCCGGCAGCCGAGAACCGCGCCGGGCTCCACCAATCGTTCCAGGGGCGCTGGAACCTCGAGGGCGACTTCGATGCCATCACCGGCGCCGAGATCGACGAGCGGATCAAGGCCTGGATCGATCGCCAGTTCCAGCAGGGCACCTACCGGGCCGACGACGCCCTGACCTACGCGCAACGGGTCGCCGCCGCCATCGCCGCCCTCACCGAGCGCGGCGCGATCGAAGGCCAGACCCGCCACCAGGGGCCGCGGCCGTCGGTCTCGCTCCACCTCGACCTGCGGACGATGGCGGGCGAGCCGTGCGACGATGTCGCCGACGCCATGACCCGCCGCAGCAACCTGGTCGACGGCGCCCCCATCTCGCGGGCGACGGCCGAGCGGCTGCTGTGCAACGCCCGCCTCACCGCCCTCGCCGAGCGGCTCGGCCCTCTCGGGCAGGTGGAGGTCGCCGGCATCACCGAGCTCCAGCGCGACGCCACCGCCCACCAGCGCAAGGCCCTCGTCGTGCGCGACGGCGGCTGCGCGTTCCCCGGCTGCGAGGCCCCGGCCGACTGGTGCGATGCCCACCACCTGCTCCCGTGGGACGACGGCGGCGCGACGACCCTCGACAACTTGGTGCTGCTGTGCAAGCACCACCACCACCTCGTCCACGAGGGCGGGTGGACGCTCTGGCGGGCCATCGACGGTCGCCTCTACCTCACCGATCCATCGGGCCACCCCGTCGCCGTCACGCCGCACGGCCGGGCGATCGACCTCGACGACCCACCGCCGGCGCCGCCCACCCCACCGCCCCGACGCCCCGGAGAGCTCCGGTTCCTCACCCCACGGGAGCGGGCGAC
>JAGQSL010000438.1 GCA_020439525.1 Acidimicrobiales bacterium
GGCGGTAGCCCTCGAGGCACTCGATGGTGGACGTCTTGCCCGCCCCGTTCGGGCCGAGCACGGCGAGCACCTCGCCCGGCTCGGCGGCGAAGGTCAGCCCGGTCACGGCGCGCGTGTCGCCATAGGTGATCGTGAGGTCTCGGACCTCGAGCGCGGGCATGGATCGGACGCTAGTGGCGGCCCGGGGGATCGCCGTAGTCCGCGCTCGGGGCCGCCGAGTACCGTCGGACCCCATGCTCGACATCCGCCGCATCCGCACCGAGCCCGACGTGGTGAAGGCCGCGCTCGCCCGTCGCGGGATCGACGTCAGCGACATCGACCGGGTGGCCGAGCTCGACGAGCGCCAGCGCCGCCTCGGCGTCGAGCGCGACGAGATCCGGGCGCAGGTGAAGGCGCTGTCGAAGCAGGTCGGCCAGCTCCACCGAGACGGGCGGGCCACCGAGGCGGCCGAGGTGCAGGCCGAGAGCCGGGCGCTGGGCGAGCGCGAGGGCGAGCTGGCCGCCGAGGCCGCCGCCGCGTCGGCCGAGGTGCGCGAGCTGCTCCTGCGCATCCCGAACACCCCCCACCCCGACGCCCCCGACGGTGCGGGCGACGCCGACAACCCGGTGCTGCGGGTGACGGGGTTCGATCCCGACGGCTACGGCGACCACCAGCGCATCCCGCACTGGGAGCTGGGCCCCCGCTACGGCATCCTCGACAACGAGCGGGCGGTGAAGATCTCGGGCGCCATGTTCACCATGCAGCGCAAGGGGGGCGCCACCCTCGCCCGGGCCCTGCTGCAGTACGCGCTCGACCGCAACGCCGACGCCTTCGAGGAGGTGCGGCCGCCGTCGCTCGTCTCGAGCGAGACGCTCACCGCCACCGGCCAGCTCCCGAAGTTCGCCGACGACGCCTACTGGGTGGAGCGCGACGACCTGTGGTGCATCCCCACCGCCGAGGTGCCGCTCACGTCGATCCACCGCGACGAGATCGTCGAGACCGACGAGCTGCCCCAGCGGTTCATGGCGGCCACCTCGTGCTATCGCCGCGAGGCGGGGTCGGCGGGCCGCGACACCCGGGGCATGCTGCGCACCCACGAGTTCGACAAGGTCGAGGTGTTCGCCTACGCCACGCCCGAGCAGGCCCCCGACCTGCTCGCCGAGATGGTGGCGCGCACCGAGGCCACCATCGGCTCGCTCGGCCTGGCCTACCGAACCCTCGAGATCTGCACCGGCGACATGGGCCAGAGCCACCACCGCTCCTTCGACGTGGAGGTCTACGCGCCGGGCACCGACCAGTGGCTCGAGGTGTCGTCGATCTCGTGGTTCGCCGACTACCAGGCCCGCCGCGGCAACATCCGCTACCGCCCGGGCGGCGGCGGCACGGCCATGGTGCACACCCTCAACGGCTCGGCCCTGGCGGTGCCGCGCGTCTGGGCCGCCATCGTCGAGACCTACCACCGGCCCGACGGCGGCATCGACGTGCCGTCGGCGCTGCTGCCGTACTTCCGCGGCTCGGATCGCATCGCGTGATCACCGAGCTGCCGGGCACCATCGCCCCGGCACCGGGCGACGCCCCGCCCGGGCTCGCCGCCGACCACCCCATGCGCACCGTCACCCGGGCGGCGGCGTTCGATCCGGACGGCTGGACGCCCGAGGTGCGGTCCAGGGTGGCCGACCTGTTCGACTCGCTCGCCGACGAGTGGTCCAGCCGAGACGTGCCCGGACGCGAGGCGCCGGTGGTGGACGCCCTCGACCGGGGCCTCGCCGCCGCGCCACCGGCCCACCGCCGGGTGGGCCTCGACATCGGCGCCGGCTACGGGCTCCACACCCGGTACCTGGCGCCCCACCTGCCCGTGCTGGCGTCGATCGACCTGTCGCTCGAGATGCTGGTGCGAGCGCCCGCCGAGCCGGCGCACCGGGTGCAGGCCGATGCGTCGATCCTGCCGGTGGCCGACGCCTCGGTCGACGTGCTGGTGCTCTGCAACGCCTTCTTGTTCCCCGCCGAGGCCGATCGCGTGCTGTCTCCCGAGGGGGTCGTGGTGTGGGTCAACTCGCGGGGCGCCGGCACGCCGATCCACCTGCTCGCCTCGGAGGTCGACGAGGCGCTCCCGGGGCCGTGGGACGGCGTGGCCTCCACGGCCGGGTGGGGCACGTGGTCGGTCCACTGGCGCCGACGCTGATCGTCTGTTGGGGCAAGCTGGCCCCATGAGCCGAGACCTCGGGCACCTTCGCGAGCACTACGTGGCCGGCACGCTCCGCCGCGCCGACCTCGCCGCCGACCCGGTGGCGCAGTTCGAGCGGTGGTGGGACGAGTGGGTGGCCGCCGGGCGCTACGACCCGGCGGCGTGCGTGCTCGCCACCGCCGACGCCGATGGGCGCCCCTCGGCCCGGTTCGTGCTGTGCCGCGAGTTCGACGCCCACGGCTTCGTGCTCTACACCAACCTCGAGAGCCGCAAGGCCGCCGACCTGGCGGCCAACCCGCAGGCCTCGCTGGTGTTCGGGTGGCTGGACCAGGATCGCCAGGTGCGGGTGGAGGGCTCGGCCGCGCCGCTCGACGACGCCACCGTCGATGCGTACTGGTCATCGCGGCCCCGCGGCAGCCAGCTGGGCGCCTGGGCCTCCACGCAGAGCGCGGTGGTGCCCGACCGCGCCGCCATCGAGGCCCGC
>JAGQSL010000439.1 GCA_020439525.1 Acidimicrobiales bacterium
CGACCTGCTCGCCGATCCCACGAGCTTCGAGTCGTTCGATGCCGAGGCCAAGGGCGCCCGCAGCCACGGCGCGGTCCGCATCGACCAGCTGGCGATCGAGCACCTGCTCGGCGCCCGGTAGCGGGCGCCGGCGATGCCGCTGGTCGCCGGCGTCGACTCGTCGACGTCGGCCTGCAAGGTGGAGGTGCGCGACGCGGACAGCGGCGAGCTCGTGTCGAGCGGGCGGGCCGCGCATCGGCCCACCACCCCGCCGCGCAGCGAGCAGCACCCGGCCGACTGGTGGCAGGCCTTCGAGTCGGCTGCCGGCATCGCCGGGGTGCTCACCGACCGCCGGCTCGACGCCATCTCGGTGGCCGGCCAACAGCACGGGATGGTGGTGCTCGACGGCGACGAGGCCGTGGTGCGGCCGGCGAAGCTGTGGAACGACACCGAGTCCGCACCCGAGGCTGCCGAGCTGGTGGCCGCGCTCGGTCCCGCCGCGTGGGCCGAGGCCTGCGGGAGCGTGCCCGTGGCCGCCTTCACCATCGCCAAGCTCCTCTGGCTCCGCCGCCACGAGCCGGAGGGGTACCGGCGCGTCCGCCACGTGATGCTCCCCCACGACTGGCTGACCCGGCGCCTGAGCGGGCGCATCGTCACCGACCGGGGCGACGCGTCGGGCACCGGGTGGTGGTCGCCGGCCGAGGAGCGGTACCGGCCCGACCTGCTCGAGCTCGTCGACCCCGATCGCGACTGGTCCGAGGTGCTGCCGGAGGTGCTCGGGCCGACGGAGGCGGCGGGCACGTGGGGCGCGCGCGCCGACCATGCCCGAGCCGACGGGTCCTGGGAGACGCTCCCGGCCACCATCGTCGCTCCGGGCACGGGCGACAACATGGCGGCCGCCCTGGGGCTGGGGATGGCGCCCGGCGACCTCGCGCTCAGCTTCGGCACGAGCGCCACCGCCTTCACCGTCAGCGACCGGCCCACGGCCGACGCGACCGGCACCGTCGCCGGCTTCGCCGATGCCACCGGCCGCTTCCTGCCCTTGGTCTGCACCCTGAACGCGACGAAGGTCACCGACGCCGTGGCTCGCCTGCTCGGCGTCTCGCCACCCGAGCTCGATGCCTTGGCCCTCGCCGCACCGGCCGGCGCGGGCGGGCTGGTCCTCGTCCCCCACCTCGACGGGGAGCGCACGCCCAACCGCCCCGAGGCGACCGGCGTGTTGCGCGGCCTCCGCTCGGATGTCGGCCGCGAGCAGCTGGCCCGTGCCGCCGTCGAGGGCGTGGTCTGCAACCTCCTCGAAGGCGCCGACCAGCTCCCTCCGGGCGGCGGCCGGGTCTTCCTGGTGGGCGGCGGTGCTCGGAGCCGGGCGTACCAGCAGGTGGCCGCCGACCTCCTCGGTCGACCCGTGGTCGTGCCCGATGCCGACGAGCTCGTCGCCCGCGGCGCGGCGCTCCAGGCCGCTGCGGTGCTCACCGGCCGGCCGTTCGCCGCGATCGCCGACGACTGGCGCCTCCAGGTCGGGACGGTGGTGGAGCCCGACCCCGGGGTCGACCGAGCGGCGATCCGAGCCGCCTACGCCGAGGCGGCCGATCGCTGATCGACGGTGGCGCGAGCGACCCGGCCCCGGTCGGACTCGACCACCGGCGCCACGATGCGCGGCTCGATGCTGCGCTTCCCGGCCGTTCGTTTGACGGACCGGCCGCCGGGCTAGTCGCCAGGGTGTGGAACGACGACGACGGATCGAACGCCCGCCCCTGGCGAGGACCGCACGCCTGGCGCTCGCTGCCGCTGCGGCGCTGCTCCTCACCTCGTGCGGTCCGGTGCTCACCGGCCGGCAGTTCAAGCTGTTCTACGACCGCTACCAGCCCCAGCCCGGCACCGAGGGGATCGACGCGCCACCGGCCATCCGCGGCGACGCCGAGGCCGACGCGCGGATCGCTGAGCTGGCCCGGGCGCGGGGCTACGTGCTGCGCGCCACCCACCAGGGCGACCTGGTCGATGCCGCAGGCGTTCCGCTGGACCCGACGGCGGCGCAGGCGCTGCAGGCGCTCATCGACGACGCCGCCGCCGCCGGCTACGACCTGCGCGTCGCCTACGGCTACCGCTCGGTCGACTACCAGCGCAACATCATCCTCTCCCGCATCTCCGGCCTCTCCGATGCCGAGATCGCGAGCGGCGCCGCCGATGCGCAGATCGATGCCGTGATCGACGGAGTGGCGCCGCCCGGCTTCTCCAAGCACCACACCGGCTTCGCGGTCGACCTCCGTTCGGGCGGCGGCGGCGCCGCCGACTTCCGCAACTCCCCCGTGGAGCGGTGGCTGCGGGCCGACAACTTCGCCGTGGCCAAGCGCCACGGGTTCATCCCGAGCTACCCGGAGGGCGCCGGGCCGCAGGGGCCGCACCCCGAACCGTGGGAGTACGTCTACGTCGGGACCAGGCCCATCGGATGCGCCACCTGGCTCGCCGACCGCAACGACCGACGGACCTTCGACTTCTGCCTCACCTCCACCGCCATCGCCCTCACCTACCTGTCCTACGGCGGCCCCGACAGCCTGCTCGGGCGCCTGGTGATCGGCGAGCGCCCGCTGGCCGATGGGCGGTACGCCCAGTTCCAGGACGGCACGATCTACTGGTCGGAGCCCACGGGCGCCCACGAGGTGCACCAGCCGCTGCTGAACGAGTACCGCCGGGCCGGTGGCCCGCAGCAGATCGGGTTCCCCC
>JAGQSL010000059.1 GCA_020439525.1 Acidimicrobiales bacterium
GTCGATCCAGATGTACTCGGCCTTGAAAACCACGTGTGTCTCCAGTCGCTTCGCCACCCGACGATCGGGCCGGCGGATCCGTTGTGCGGGCGAGACCCTAGGAGGCCCGTCGCGCGCGGCCGTTTCCCGAATGTGAACGGCGTGTGAACCAGCCTGGCCCTTGCGTGACGTGCCGCACCGGGGCGCCGGCGACGTGGTTGCCTGGAGGGATGCGGATGGCCACGAAGGTGCTCGCGGCGACGGTCGCCCTGGTGGTGGCGGGTGGGGCCGGGGCGGTGGCCGCGAGGACGGTGCTGCCGATCGCGCCCGGCAACGAGCCGGCGACCGCGGTCCGCTCGGCCGATGCGGGCACCGCCGCGCTCGGGTCGCTCGGCGCCGGCACCACCGAGGGGCGCGTCGTGGGCATCACGCCCTGCCGGATCGTCGACACCCGCAAGAGCCCAGCCGGGCCGCTCCAGGTCGGCGTGGCCCGCACCTTCGACGTGCGGGGCGGCGGTGCCGCGTTCGTGGTGCAGGGCGGCACGGCAGGCGGCTGCGACATCCCCGTCGACGCCACGCTGGTCGAGGCCACCGTCACCGCCGTCGACGCCGGCAGCGGCTTCCTCCGCGTGTGGCCGGCCGGGCGCTCCCAGCCGAACGCCACCTTCCTCAACTACGACGACGCGTTCAACGTCTCCACCACGGGCAGCCTCACCCTGTGCGGCGCCGACGGGGGCACGTGCAGCTCGACGCAGGAGCTGACGGCGCGGGCGTACGGCTCGCCCACCCACCTCGTGATCGACGTGCAGGCCTACGTGGTGCCGCCCATGAGCGTGCTCATGAACGCGGACGGCACGGTCGTGCGCTCGTCGAGGGTGGTGACCGTGCAGAAGCAGGCCACGGGCCGCTACGCGATCGCCTTCGACCGCGACGTGACGTCGTGCACCTACGCCGCCACCGTCAGCACGCCCGACGCCGGCCTCGTCGACGGCTTCGCCACCGTCACCAACTTCGCGTCCTCGTCCTCGGCGGTGTTCGTGCGGACCTTCACCGCCGAGGGCGCGGAGGCCGACCGGCCGTTCTCCCTCGACGTCACCTGCTGACCCTCCTGCAGGTCGAGCGCGAGGGCGCGAGGCTTGGGGGCCGCCGGGCGCGGGGCCCGGTGCAGGAAGGGATGCAGACGTGCACATCTGGAAGAAGATCGGAGCGGCCGCGGCCGCGCTCGCGATGGTCGGCGGCGGGACCCTGGTGGGCGCCGCCTGGGCCGGTGACGACCCCTCGGCCCAGCCGCCCGACGGGGCCTCCGGCCAGACCAGCTCGGGCGACGTCGCCACCAACGGCCTGCTCGGTGGCGGCACCACGGAGGACTCCTTCGTGGCGATCACGCCCTGCCGCATCATCGACACCCGCGAGGCGGGCGGCGCGCTCCAGGTCGGCGGCTCGAGGGTCTTCGACGTGGCTGGCGGCGGGGCGACCTTCGCCGCCCAGGGCGGCAAGGCCGGCGGCTGCGGGATCCCCAACCTGGCCACGGCCATCGAGGCGACGATCACCACCGTCGACTCGGGCAGCGGGTTCCTGCGCGCCTACCCGGCCAACGCCCCGGCTCCGAACGCGACGTTCATGAACTACACGCCGGTGTTCAACGCCTCGAACACCGGCACGCTCGCGATCAACGGGTGCACGGGGATCTGCCTGGTCAACACCGACCTGCGGCTGCGGGCCTACGGCACGGCCACCCACGTCGTCGTCGACGTGAACGGCTACTACGTGCGCCCGATGGGCGCGGTGGTGTCGAGCGCCGGGGCCCTCCTCGACGGCAACCGCGTCACGCGGGCGTCGACGCTGGCGACCGGCCAGTACGAGATCGGCTTCGACCGCGACGTGAGCGAGTGCGCGTACGGCGTCACCCTCTACAACTCGACGACGGGGAACACCGTGACGGCCGCCCCGCGGACCGGGGAGGCCGACGCCGTCTTCGTGCGGGTCGTCAACGAGAGCAACGCGAGCGAGAACCAGCAGTTCCACCTGACCGTGACCTGCTGAGCCGCCGCCGGGACGAGCCCCCGGCCCCGGTGGCCCTCCCCGTGTGTTCCGGGGGCGTCACCGGGGCCTGATGGCTTTGTGAACGCAACGTGAACCGGACTCGATCCGGGTTGCCTGTTCGCGCTCGCGAGCACCACGATGACCGCCGTGGATCGCCAGAAGGAGTACGTGCTGCGGACCGTCGAGGAGCGCGGGGTCCGCCTCGTGCGGCTCTGGTTCACCGACGTGCTCGGCCAGCTCAAGTCGTTCGCCATCTCGCCCGCCGAGCTCGAGAGCGCGTTCGACGAGGGCATGCAGTTCGACGGCTCGGCCATCGACGGCTACTCGCGCATCCAGGAGAGCGACGTGCTCGCCCTCCCCGACGCCCGCACCTTCGAGCTGCTCCCCTGGGGCAACAAGGAGGACGTGTCGGCTCGCATGTTCTGCGACCTGACCACGCTCCAGGGCGAGCCCTTCGCGGGCGATCCCCGCCAGGTCCTGCGCCGCAACCTCGACGCCGCCCGGTCTCGCGGCTACTCGTTCTTCGTGGCCCCCGAGATCGAGTTCTTCTACTTCGGCACGTCCGACCCGAGCGCCCCGCCGGTCCCGCTCGACACCGGCTCGTACTTCGACCTCACCACGGCCGACGCCACCTCCGACCTGCGCCGCCAGACCATCCACCACCTCGAGGCCATGGGCATCCCGGTGGAGTACTCCTTCCACGAGGACAGCCCCAGCCAGCACGAGATCGACCTGCGCTACACCGACGCCCTGTCGATGGCCGACAACGTGATGACGCTGCGCCTCGTGGTGCGCGAGACGGCGATGGAGGGCGGGGTGCACGCCACGTTCATGCCCAAGCCGCTCGCCGGCGTGCAGGGCAGCGGGATGCACACCCACCTCTCGCTGTTCGAGGGCGACGCCAACGCGTTCCACGACCCCGAGGGCGATCACCCGCTGTCAGCCACCGGCCAGGCCTTCGTCGCCGGCCTGCTCCACCACGCGGCCGAGATCACGGCGGTCACCAACCAGCTGGTCAACTCGTACAAGCGCCTCATCGTCGGCACCGAGGCGCCTTCGCACATCACCTGGGCCCGCAACCACCGCGCCGCGCTGGTGCGGGTGCCGGTGCCCAAGGCCGGCAAGGAGTCGAGCGTGCGGATCGAGTACCGCTCGCCCGACCCGGCCTGCAACCCCTACCTCGCCTACTCGTTGCTGCTCGCCGCCGGCCTCAAGGGCATCGACGAGGGCTACGAGCTGCCCGAGGAGGCCACCGAGTTCCTCGACCTCTCGCCCAAGCAGCGGGCCGCAGCCGGGGTGGAGGACCTCCCCCAGTCGCTCGCCGAGGCACTCGACGCGATGGAGGGCTCCGAGCTCGTGCGCGAGACGCTGGGCGACCACATCTTCGAGTGGTTCCTGCGCAACAAGCGAGCCGAGTGGGCCGACTACAAGGCCCAGGTCACCCCGTTCGAGCTGGCGCGGTACCTTCCGGCCTGGTGAGGTGACATGGAACCGCTGCTCGTCCACCCCGATCCGCCCCCGCCCGAGCTGGCGCGCCTACTCGACCTGGGCGGCTACGCCTGGAAGCCGGTGGGCGACGAGCGCTCGGCGGTCACCGAGACCCCCGACGACGGTTGGGGCGGGGCCATCGTGGTCATCGGCGAGCAGTCCGACGCCGCCTGGGCGCTGTGCCGGGCCATCCGCAAGGGCGACCTGCCCGTGGAGCCGCTGCTCCTGCTGATCGGCGGCAACCGGCTCGACGAGCTCGACCTGCGCGACGAGCTCTACGACGACTTCTGCCTCGACCCGTTCCACCCTCGCGAGCTCGAGGCCCGGCTGCGCCACCTGTTCTGGCGCAGCGGCTTCGGCGCCGCCCCCGAACTGGTGGAGTACGGCGGGCTCGTCCTCAACCTCGAGACGTACCAGGCGGCGATCGACGGCCGACCCCTCGACCTCACGTACATGGAGTACGAGCTGCTCAAGTTCCTCGCCCAGCACCCGGGCAAGGTGTTCACCCGCGAGACGCTGCTCAGCCGGGTCTGGGGCTACGAGTACTACGGCGGGGCCCGGACGGTCGACGTCCACATCCGCCGCCTCCGCGCCAAGCTCGGCGAGGAGCACGCCAACCTGATCGCCACCGTGCGGTCGGTGGGCTACCGCTTCGGCCAGTCGCGCTGGTCGGCCTGACGCCTCAGCCCCCGCCGGTCACCTGGGGCGGGCTCGACTCGCCGAGGACCGAGGGCGTCTCGTCGGCGGCGGTGGCGGCCGCAGCCCGCCCGGACGAGGCCGCGTCGGCCATCACCGAGCCGAGCTGGCCGGCGAGCCACGCGTTCCAGAACCACACGGCGGTCTCGGGATCGAAGTGGGCGCCGTCGGCGCGCAGCTCGAGGCCGTCGGGGGTCGATGGTCGGGCCTCGCCCTCCGCGTCGCACAGCGTGTCGGTGGGATCGATGGTGCGCACCCAGCCCCGGTTGCGCCGCGCCGCCGCCTCGATGCGCTCGTTCACCCACGCCAGGCGCTCGGGATCGTGGCGCTCGTCGCCGAGGCGCGACGCGTTGGGACCGAAGCAGGTGACCCGGGCGATGATCGTGGGGATCCCCAGCGCCCGGTACCAGTCCACGCGCTGCTGGATCTGCTCGTCGAGCACGTCGGCGTAGGCCTGGGTGCCGACGCGGAGCCGGCGACCGTCCACCTCGTGGTCGTACACCTCCCACGCCCCGACCCAGAGGAGCACCACGTCGGGGCCCCACGCCAGACCGGCACGCTCGGCGGCGGCGACCTCGAGGCACAGGTCGCCGTAGCGCTCCGGGGCACGCCCGTGGACCACGAACTCGGCCGTGCGGGGCATCAGGCCGCACCCGATGATGGCCCGGTCGGTGAGCTCGATCGAGGCCGGGAACCCGTCGGCGAGGCGCCATCCGAGCGACCACCCCACGGAGTCGCCGGCGATCATGACCTTCAGCGGTCGACCGAACGCCGTCGTCGGGTCGACCTGCGCCGCGGGGTCGGCGTCGACCCCGGCGAGGCCGCTGAAGGGACCGGGAGGTCCCTCGTCGACGGGCGGCGGCGCCGTGGTGGTCGGCGCGTCCGCCTCCGCGCCGGCGAGGGCCGCCTCGAGGGCCTCCTCGTCGGAGACCCGCGTGTAGTCGGGGGCGGGCGGGGCACCGATCGCCGCCGCGACCACGACGGCGACGACGACGCCCACGGCGCCGAACGAGAGCGCCGGGCGCAGGCGGCGAGGCGAGGGCTCGGCCAGAGCGGGCAGGCCGGCGGGGCGACGGCCGGCCCGGATCGGCTCCTCGACCAGCCAGTGCGACAGGGCGGCCAGCGTGACGGCGGCGCTCACCACGACGGCGTCGAGGGCGATGCCATCGCTGCCGAAGCCCTCGGCGGCGAACACCTGGACCGGCCAGGACCACAGGTAGATCCCGTAGGACCGGCGCCCGACCCACACGAGGGGCCGGGAGGCGAGCACCCGGTTGAGCGGGCCCAGGCCGGTAGCTGCCCCGGCCACCAGCAGCACCGACAGCAGCGCCATCGCCTGGAACGTCCCGCGGTACGTTCCGGCCTCGTCGGTGGCGGCGACGGCGAACAGGACCAGCACCGGCACGACGGCGAAGGCGCCGACGACGGCCCCGAGGCGCTCGAACCGGGCCGCGCCCGAGCCTGGGCGCGGGCGCATCGGGTGCCACCACGTGGCCAGCCACGCCCCCGCGAAGAGGGCAAACGCCCGCGTGTCGGTTCCGTAGTAGATCCGGGAGAGGTCGCGCCCCTGCCCGGCCGCGACCGCCATCCACGCGCCCGAGGCCACCGCGCCGGCGAGCGACGCCATCGCCACGATGCGCCGGAGCGGCACCCGGCGGGCCCGAGCGAGGCCGACGACGACGAGCGGCCACACCAGGTAGTACTGCTCCTCGATCGAGAGCGACCAGGTGTGGCGCAGCGGGCTGGGCACCACGCCGCTCTGGAAGTACGACTGGCCGCTCACCACGAAGCGCCAGTTGGCCACGTACGCGATGGCCGCCAGCGCATCGGTGCGGATGTCGCCCAAGCGCCACGCCGGGAGCCACGCCCTCGAGCCGACCATCACGGCGACCACGACCACGAGCAGCGCCGGGAGCAGCCGTCGGAACCGTCGGGCCCAGAAGGACCGGAGCGCGATCGCACCGGACGACGCGTGCTCGGCGAGCAGCAGCCGGGTGATCAGGAAGCCGCTGATCGCGAAGAAGACGTCGACGCCCAGGAAGCCGCCCGGCAGCTCGCCCAGGTGGTACGCCACCACGGCCGCGACCGCCACCGCCCGGAGGCCGTCGAGGGCGGGGAGGTAGCCGGCGGCCGGACGCGAGCTCCGGGCTGGCGGCCGGGGGACCGGCGCGAGCGCGGCGGCTCGGGCCGCACGACCCGGCAGGATCGTCGGGGGCTCGCCCGGCGCGCGAGGCGGACGGACCGGCGCGGTGCGCTGGTGCGGGGCGTCGACGGGGGGCGGGCGCAGCGGGCGCCGAGGCATCGGCCCCTCCGCACGGCCGGGTCTCGGCGTCGGTCGGGGCCCCCGTAGTCCGGGATCCGGTCGGCGAGCGGCACCCATGGCGCCGATCACGGTACCGCCGAGCGTCGTTGCGCACCGAACCCCGAGGCGGTCAAGATGGCGCCATGGAAGGCGCCCTCGTCCTCGCGTTCGTGCTCTGCATCGTCATGCCGATCGGCGTGCTGGTGTCCGGTGGCGTGGCGGCCGCGCTGCTCGGCACCGCCCTCTACAAGGACAACGAGAAGGGCCACGAGGGCAGCGAGCTGCTCGAGACCAACCGCTGACCCCTCAGGGCCGGTGGGCCCACGCCTCGACCTCGACGTTGGCGTCGAAGGGAAGGCGGGCCACCTGGAACGCCGAGCGCGCCGGGCGCGGCTCGGCGAAGGCGGCGGCGTAGCGCTCGTTGAACTCCCCGAAGCGGTCGAGGTCGGCGAGGAAGCAGGTGGTCTTCACCACGTGCTCCATCCCCAGCCCGTGCTCGGCGAGGCGGTCGCGCAGGTTGGCGAGGCACTGGTCGACCTCGCCGGCGAAGTCG
>JAGQSL010000060.1:0-631 GCA_020439525.1 Acidimicrobiales bacterium
GCCGCCGCCGAGGCGGCCGCGGCGGCGGCGCGGGGCGGTGGAGGAGGCACCCGCACCGTGGCGCTGGCCGAGCAGCCCGTCACCTCGCAGTCGGTGCTCACCCGGCCCGAGGAGGTGGCCAAGGCCACCAAGGTCGAGCTCCTGCGGCGAGCCGACGAGGCCGCTCGGGCGAGCGGCGGGTCCATCAAGCAGGTGTCGGCGAGCTACGGCGACTCGCGCCGGCGCATCCTCGTGGCCAACTCCGACGGGCTCCTCGCCGGCGACGACCAGACCCGCACCCTGTTCGTGGTGGGCGTGGTGGCGGCGGGCGACACCGGCATGCAGACCGGTCGCCGCTCCATCGGCCACACGATGGGCTTCGAGCTGTTCGACCGCTACCAGGTGGAGGACCTCGCCCGCGAGGCGGCGGAGCAGGCGCTCACCAAGCTGCAGGCCCGCCCGGCGCCCTCGGGCCAGCTGCCCGTGGTCATCGGCAAGGGCGGGGGCGGCGTGCTGTTCCACGAGGCGTGCGGCCACGGCCTCGAGGCCGACCACATCCAGAAGAAGGTGTCGGTCTTCGCCGACCGGGTGGGCCAGCTGGTGGCCTCGCCGCTGGTCACCATCGTCGACGACGGCACCATGGGCAACGAGT
>JAGQSL010000060.1:710-5703 GCA_020439525.1 Acidimicrobiales bacterium
ACCGACTACATGTGGGACCAGCTCCGGGCCCGCAAGGAGGGCCGGCGCCTCTCGGGGAACGGCCGCCGCCAGAGCTACAAGCACCTGCCGATGGTGCGGATGACCAACACCATCCTCACCAACGGCAGCACCGACCCCGACGACATCGTGGCCGACACGCCCAACGGGGTGTACGTGGCCCACCTCGGCGGCGGCCAGGTGAACACCGCCACCGGCGACTTCGTGTTCGGCATGACCGAGGCGTACCTGATCGAGGACGGCAAGGTCACCGAGCCGCTGCGCGAGGGCAACCTCATCGGCAACGGCCCGAAGGTGCTCGAGCTGATCGACGCCGTGGCGAACGACTTCGAGATGGGCCCGCCCGGCACGTGCGGCAAGGACGGCCAGGGCGTTCCGGTGGGCGACGGCGTGCCCACGCTCCGGGTGTCGAGCCTCACCGTGGGAGGGACGGCGGCATGAGAACGGGCGAGGAGCTGCTGGCCATCGGCGATCGCATCGTCGCGCTGGCGAAGCCGGGTGAGCAGGTGGAGGTCGTGGTCGGCCGGTCCACCGGCACCGAGGTCCGGGTGTACGAGGGCGAGGTCGAGCAGCTGGCCACCGCCACCTCTGCGGGCATCGGCGTGCGGGTGATTAGCGACCACCGCCAGGGCTTCGCGTACGCCGGGTCGCTCGACGACGACGTGCTGGCCGACACGCTCGCCGAGGCGCGCGACAACGCCACCTTCGGCACGCCCGACGAGTGGCTCGGGCTCGCCGAGCCCGACAGCGTCGCCATCCCCGAGCTCGACCTCTACCGCGAGGAGCTGGTGAAGGTCGCCACCGAGGCCAAGATCGACCTGGCGGTGGAGCTCGAGCGCGCCGTGCGCGCCCACGACGCCCGCATCACCGGCGTCGAGGCAGCCGACTACGCGGACGGCGTGTCGGAGGGGGCCGTCGTCTCCACCACCGGCATCCGGGCCTACGGGCGCGACACCTCCTGCTACGTGTCGACGTACTGCGTGGCGCAGGACGGCGACGACACCCAGACCGGCTTCGGGTTCTCGGTGGGGCGCACCCCCGGCGAGCTCGACGTCACCGTGGCCGCGGCCGACGCCTCGCGCCGGGCCACCCGGCTGCTCGGTGCCACCCAGCCCCAGTCCGGGCGGGTCACCGTCGTGCTCGACCCGTACGTCACCGCCCAGCTGCTCGGCATCATCGGCGGCACCTTGTCGGGCGAGGCCGTGCTCAAGGGGCGCTCGCTGTTCGCCGAGCGCCTGGGCGAGGAGGTGGCGGCCAGCGGCCTCACGCTCGTCGACGACCCCACCAACCCGCTGGCCTACAGCTCGAGCGAAACCGACGGCGAAGGCCTGGCCTCGCGGCGCAACGTGCTGATCGACGGCGGCGTGCTGCAGCGGTTCGTCCACAACGCCTACACGGCCCGACGGTCGGGCACCACCTCCACGGCCAACGCCGTGCGCGGCTTCTCGTCCACGCCGGCCGTCGGCTGCCGGGCGCTCAGCCTGGTGCCGGGCACCCAGAGCCAGCCCGAGCTGCTCGCCGAGGTGGGCGACGGCGTGCTGGTGTCGTCGGTGTCGGGCCTGCACTCGGGGGTGAACCCGGTCTCGGGCGACTTCTCCACCGGCGCCGAGGGCCTCCGCATCGCCGGCGGCGAGCTGGCCGAGCCGCTGCGCGAGTTCACCATCGCCTCGTCGATCCAGCGCATGCTGGCCGAGGTGGCGGCGGTGGGCGCCGACGTCGAGTGGCTGCCGATGCGCGCCGCGGGCGTCAGCCTCGTGGTCCGCGGGGTGACCGTCTCGGGCAGCTGAGCCCCGGGGCCGTACGCGGTCGGGTTCGCGTCGCCTGCAAGAGTGGGCGACCGTGTCGTTCGTCGAAGCCGTCGTCCTGGGCATCGTCCAGGGCCTCACCGAGTTCCTGCCGATCTCCTCGAGCGGCCACCTCCGCATCGTCCCCGAGCTGCTCGGCTGGGGCGACCCGGGCACGGCGTTCACCGCGGTGATCCAGCTGGGGACCATGGCGGCGGTGGTCATCTTCTTCTGGGGCGACCTGTGGCGCATCACCCGCGCCTGGTTCGCCGACGTCCCCCGCTCGCTGCGCTGGCTGCGGCGCCGCGACGAGCGGGCGCAGCTTCGCCCCACCGAGGACGCGCGGATGGGCTGGTACCTCATCGTGGCCACCATCCCGATCGGGCTGCTCGGGCTGGCCTTCAAGGACCAGATCGAGACCGGCGCCCGGAACCTCTGGCTGATCTCCTGCACGCTCATCGTGGGCGGCCTGGTGCTGCTCTGGGCCGAGCGAGCCGGCCGGCGCACGAAGTCGATCCACGACATCACCGTGCGCGAGGGCCTCACCGTGGGCCTGGCGCAGTCGGCGGCGCTGGTGCCGGGCGTGTCGCGCTCGGGCTCGACGATCGCCGCCGGCCTGTTCCTCGGCTTCACCCGTGAGGACGCGGCGCGGTTCTCGTTCCTCCTCTCGGTGCCCGCCGTGGTGCTCTCGGGCCTGTTCCAGCTCAAGGACGTGGGCGCCGGCGACGGGCCCGGGCTGGCGGCGACGGTGGTGGCCACGCTCGTCTCGTTCGCGGTGGGCTACGCGTCCATCGCCTGGCTGCTGCGCTACCTGGTGCGCCACAGCACGGCCATCTTCGTGGTGTACCGGGTGGCGCTCGGCCTGCTCCTCCTCGGCCTGCTCGCCGGCGGGGCCATCGACGCCCGCTGATCAGGCCGAGCCCACCAGCACGACGACCGCGGTCGCGGCGGCGGCCGCCGTCGCCTCCACGTCGTCAGCATCGAGTGCCAGGACGACCGCGCCGTCGGAGCGCGAGATCACCTCGGCGTCGCTCGCCACGCGGCGGGCGCTCGCGGCGCCGTCGACCGGCGCGCCAAGGTCCTCGACGGCCCACACGTCGACCTCGTCGCCCATCCGGACGGGCAGCGCGGCACCATCGATGGGGATGGCCACGGTGCGGAGGTGGTCGAGGCGCTCGGGCGATCGGGTCTGGGCGGCGTCGATCGGCATGCCCGCGGCCAGTGCCTCCCCCGCCGTGGTCCCGTCGGCCGGCGGCGCGCGCAGGGCGGCGGCGGGCCGCAGGGCGGTGGGCCAGCGCACGGTCTGCAGCGCGCCGGCGTCGAGCGCCTCGCCGGGCTCGAGGTCGCGGGCGGCGACCACGACCGGGGCCGTGGAGCCCCACGCCTGGCGGGCGCGCTCCGCGGCGCCGAGCGACCGAGCCACGATGCCGGCCACCAGCGCGGCGAGGGCGAGCACGAGGAGCCAGTGGCGCAGGGCGGCAGGGTCGAGCAGCAGGCGGAGCCGCCGGGGCACGCGGCTGCGGGCGATGCGGTGGCGCGAGCGACCCACGGTCACGGCCACCTCCTTCGGACGGGAGGGGAGTGCGGCGGGGAAGGCCGGGCGACCCTACCGGCGTGGCCGCGCCGGGAGACGGGGTGCGACCCATCTGGCGCACGCCCGGCACCACCCGACCGAACGGAGGTCGATCGTCCACGGTGGCCGGGCGCGATCGACCCGAGGTGGGTGGGGCCCGGGACGCCGTCGGTGGCGCCCGGTCAGGCGCGTTCGAGGCCGGGGCCGGGATCGAGCGGCTCGGCCGGCAGGTCGGCCTGCAGCGCCCGGAAGAGGACCTTGCGCACGGTCTCGACGTTCGCCTCGAAGAAGGCGAACACCTCCTCCATGGTGACCGTGGGGATGTCGGTGCCCTCGAGGCCGGCGTCGTAGTCGGTGATGAGGGCGATGGCGGCGTAGCGGATGCCCGCCTCCCGGCACAGCACGGCCTCGGGGTGCTGGGTCATGTTGATGACCTCCCAGCCCTGCGAGCCGTACCAGCGTGACTCCGCCCGGGTCGAGAAGCGGGGGCCCTGCACCGTGACCACCGTGCCGCCGTCGTGCACCTCCACGCCCTCGGCCCGGCAGGCGTCGATGGCGATGCGGCGCAGCGCCTCGTCGTAGGGGTCGCCGAAGGCCACGTGGTGGACGGGGCCACCGAGCGAACCGTCGAAGAACGAGTCGGGTCGGCCCCAGGTGCGGTCGACGAGCTGGTCGGGCACCACGAACGAGCCCGGGGCCACCTCGGGCTGCAGCGAGCCGGACGCGCAGGGCCCGAACACGTTGGTGACCCCGAGCGCGTGCATGGCCCACACGTTCGCCCGGTAGGGGATGAGGTGCGGGGCGTGCTGGTGGTCGGCGCCGTGGCGGGGGAGGAAGGCGACGGTGCGATCGCCGAGCGTGCCGACGTGGACGGGCGAGGCGGGCGGGCCGTAGGGCGTCTCGACCTCGACCTCGGTCACGTCGTCCAAGAAGCGGTAGAAGCCCGAGCCGCCGAAGACCCCGACGTCGGCCCGAGGCGCGTCGGCGGCCACGTCAGGCGCTCTTCGCGGCGCTGGAGCTGGTGGACGACCCGCTGGAGCTCGACGAGCTCGCCGTCGAGTCGCCCTTGGGGGAGGTCGGGGACGAGTCGCCCTTGGCATCGCTCTTGGGCTCGGCCTTGGTGGACGAGCCCGTGTCGCTCTTGTCGGCGTCCTTGGTGGAGCCGAACGAGCCGGCCGAGCGGCTATCGGTCTTGTAGAAGCCCGACCCCTTGAACGTGATGCCGACGTTGCCGAACACCTTCTTCAGGGCCTGCTCCCCGCACGACGGGCACTCGGTGAGGGCGTCGTCGCTGAAGGCCTGCACGATGTCGAAGGTGTGGCCGCAGCTCTTGCACTTGTACTCGTACGTGGGCATGGGGTCCTCGGGGATCGGCCGGGCGGTTAGCACTCTCGATGCGAGAGTGCCAGTGTAGGCCGAGATCGCCGCGAGGGGCCACGCCCGGTGGGCGCCGGCGACGGGGCGCTGCGCGAGACTCGGACCGTGACCACCCCGCAGTCCGCCGTCCGCAAGGCCGTCATCCCCGCCGCCGGCCTCGGCACCCGCTTCCTCCCGGCCACCAAGGCGCAGCCCAAGGAGATGCTGCCCGTGGTCGACAAGCCCGCCATCCAGTACGTGG
>JAGQSL010000060.1:5753-8132 GCA_020439525.1 Acidimicrobiales bacterium
ATCGAGGACCACTTCGACCGCCAGTTCGAGCTCGAGCACCACCTCACCCAGGCGGGCAAGACCGAGGAGCTCCACGAGGTCCTCGACCTCGCCGAGCTGGCCGACATCCACTACGTGCGCCAGGGGGAGCCGCTCGGGCTGGGCCACGCCATCTCGGTGGCGCGCAAGCACGTGGGCGACAACCCCTTCGCCGTGCTGCTCGGCGACGAGTTCATGGCCAAGGAGTCGACCCTCCTGCCCGACATGATCAAGATCCACGCCCAGTACGGGCGCTCGGTGCTGGCCCTCCAGGAGGTGGAGCCCGCGGAGATCAAGCGCTACGGCTGTGCCAAGCCCGAGCGCATCTCCGACACGCTGGTGCAGATCCTCGACCTGGTGGAGAAGCCCGAGCCCGCCGCCGCCCCGTCGAACCTGGCGGTCATGGGCCGCTACGTGTTCACCCCCGAGATCTTCGACAAGCTCGAGAAGGTGCAGCCGGGCGTCGGCGGCGAGATCCAGCTCACCGACGCGATCGCCATGCTGCTCGCCGACCAGGCCGTCTACGGCGCCACCTTCGAGGGCGGGCGCTACGACACCGGCACCGTGCCCGCCTACCTGGAGACGATCGTCGAGCTGGCCCTGCTGCGCGACGACATCGGCCCGGAGTTCGGCCGCTACCTGCTCGACGCCTGCCGGCGCCACGGCCTCGCCGACGGCTGAGGCGATGATCCCCCTCGCCGAGGCGCGCGAGCACGTCCTCGCCCGCTGCTCGCCCCGGGGGCCGGTGCCGGTCGCCCTGGCCGACGCCCACGGGTGCGTGCTCGCCGGTCCGGTGGTGGCACCCGAGGCGGTGCCGCCGTGGGCCAACTCGGCGATGGACGGCTACGCCGTGCGCGCCGCCGACGTGGCGGGCGCCGCTCACGCCGCCCCGGTCTCGCTGGCCGTGGTCGACACGGTCCACGCCGGCGCCGCCGCCACCGTCGAGGTGGGCGCCGGGCAGGCCGTGCGCATCATGACCGGCGCTCCGGTGCCGCCCGGGGCCGACGCGGTGGTGATGGTGGAGCGGACCCGGGGCGGGCCCCACGCGGCAGCGGTGGAGGTCCTCGACGCCGTGGAGGCGGGACGCAACGTGCGGGCGGTCGGGAGCGACATCGCCGCCGGCACCGTGGTGCTGGGGGCCGGCACCCTCCTCGGTCCGGCCCACCTGGGCGTGCTGGCGTCGGTGGGCGTCCGGCGCCCGGTGGTGATCCCCCGGCCCCGCCTCGGCGTCATCTCCACGGGCGACGAGCTCGTCGACGACGACCGTCCGCTCGGCCCGGGCCAGATCCGCGAGAGCAACCGGCCGATGCTCGTGGCGCTGGCCCGCTCGTTCGGCGTCGACGCCGTCGACCTCGGCACGGTCCCCGACGATGCCGAGGCGATCGAGGCCGCCCTGGTCGCGGGCGCGGGCACCTGCGACGCCATCGCCACGAGCGGCGGGGTGAGCATGGGCGACGTCGACCTGGTGAAGGTCGTGCTCGACCGCATCGCCGAGGTGCGCTGGATGCAGGTGGCCATCCGGCCCGCCAAGCCCTTCGCGTTCGGGGTGCTCGACGGCACGCCGATCTTCGGCCTGCCCGGCAACCCGGTCTCGTCGATGGTGTCGCTCAGCCTGCTCGGCGTGCCCGGGCTGCGCCGCCTCGCCGGACGCGCCGATCTCGACCTGCCGCGCGTCGCCGCGGTCGCCGGCGCCGACCTCGGCCGCCGCCCCGACGGCCGCACGGCCTACCTGCGGGCGGTGGCCCGCTGGCACGAGGGGCGCCTCGTGGCCACCCCCGTGACCGGGCAGGCGTCGCACCAGCTGGCCTCGGCGGCGGACGCCAACGTGCTCGTCGAGCTGCCCGACGGCGACGGCGTGGCCGCCGGCGACGAGGTGGTCGCCGTGGTGCTCGGCCTCCCCGGGTGAGCCACCGGGCCGGCACCGCCGTAGCCTCGACGGGGTGAGCCAGGGGACCTTGACCGACTCGTACGGGCGCGTGCACCGCGACCTGCGCATCTCGGTCACCGACCGCTGCAACTTCCGCTGCACCTACTGCATGCCGGCCGAGGGCATGGACTGGCACCCGCGGTCCGAGCTGCTGACCTTCGAGGAGCTGCGCCGGGTGGCCGGCACCTTCGTGGAGCGCTACGGCTTCGACTCGATCCGCCTCACCGGGGGCGAGCCCACCGTGCGCCACCGGCTCCCGGTCCTCGTCGAGCAGCTCGCCCCGCTCGGTGCCGACCTCTCGCTCACCACCAACGGCTCCACGCTCACGGCGCAGGCCGCCGAGCTGCGCGCCGCCGGGCTCGGGCGCATCAACGTGTCGCTCGACTCGCTGCGGCCCGAGCGCTTCGCCGCGCTCACCCGGCGCGACGAGCTCG
>JAGQSL010000061.1 GCA_020439525.1 Acidimicrobiales bacterium
ACGAACATCTCCATGAAGTCCGAGCCGCTCACCGACAGGAACGGCACCCCGGCCTCGCCGGCGACGGCCCGGGCGATGAGGGTCTTGCCGGTGCCGGGCGGGCCCACGAGCAGCACGCCCTTGGGGATCCGGGCCCCGATCTGGCCGAACTTCTCCGGGTACTTCAAGAAGTCGACGACCTCGCGGATCTCGGTCTTGACGCCCTCGTAGCCGGCCACGTCGGCGAAGGTCGTGCCAGGCCGTTCGGTGGAGTACGTCTTCGCCCGACTCCTCCCGATGGACATGATGTTGCCCATCTGGCCCTGTGCTCGACGTTGCATGAACACGAAGAACCCGATGATGAGCGCAGGGAAGATGAGCACGGGCAGCCAGGTGGCGAGGAAGCCCGGCGACTCGGTCTTCGGCTTGAGGTCGACCCCGTGCTCGGCGAGCAGCGCCAGGTCGGTGTCGGGGAACGGCATGAGGCCGGTGGTGGTGAACTCGGTGGCACCGCCCTCGATCTCGGCGTCCTCGGCGTACTTGCCCGAGATGTGCCCGGTGGCGTTGTCGTAGGTGACCTCGGCGACCTTGTCGGCCTTCACCCGCTTGAGGAAGAGCGAGTACGAGATGTCCTTGCCGTCGTCTGCGCTGTTGCTGAGCGCGAACACGAGGAGCGCGAGGGTGACGGCGAGGATGCCCCAGATGGCCCAGCGGGCCGACCCGGCGAGCCGCATGGGGCCGCCCGCGCCGCCCCCGGGACCTCCGCCCGAGCCGGACCCGCCGGCGCCCTGGCCGCCCGGGCCGCGATGGCGCGGCGGCGGAGGGGGCGGCGGCGGAGGCGGGGGACCATCGGGCGGCATGGGGGCCATGCTAGGGGCGCCCCGACCCGGCGAGGCAGCCGGGGCCGCCGCCGCGGACCATCCGCGCTCGCCCTCGCCGACCTCGGTACCGTGCGGCGCATGCGACGCGCCTGCGCTCGACCGGGCTGCTCCGAGCCGGCCACCGCCACCCTCTCGTACGGGTACGCGTCGGCCACCGTCTGGCTCGAGCCGCTCACCCCCGAGGGCCACCCGATGACCCACGACCTGTGCGACCGCCACGCGGCGCGCACCGTGGCGCCGCGGGGCTGGGAGCTGGTCGACGAGCGGGCGCCGGTCCGCCTCGCCCCTCCGCTGGCCTCCTGACCGGGGCCGACGGCACCGCCAGGGTGCCGCACCGGTAGGCTCGCCGCTCCATGACCGACCCCCGCCGCCTCGAGGGCCGCCACCTCCTCGCGCCTCCCGCCTCCCCCGATGGGGTGGTGGTGCGCGAGCCGAGGTGGGGGCTGGGCGACGCGGCGGGCGGGTGGCTGATCGCCTACGTCGCCGCCACCCTCATCGGCGCTGCGGTGTACGCCGCGTTCGGCTACGCCCCCGACGACGACGTGCCGCTCTGGCTCATCGCCCTGACCTATCCACCCCTGTGGCTGGGCTTCGTCGGCGTGCCGATCTGGGCGGCGGCCACCAAGGGCAACGGCTGGGTCCGCGACTTCCGGGTCGCCGTGCGCTGGCCCGACGTCCCCATCGGTCTCGCCATCGGCGTGGCCGCCCAGCTGGTGATGGTCCCGCTCATCTCGCTGCCCATCCTCGAGCTCACCGGCAAGAGCTCCAACGACCTCTCGGGCCCGGCGCGCGATCTGGCCGACAAGGCGATCGGCCCGGCCGGCGCGGTGCTCTTCCTCGTCATCGTCGGCATCTGCGCCCCGCTCGCCGAGGAGCTGTTCTTCCGGGGCCTGGTGCTGCGCTCGTTCGATCGCCGCTTCGGGCGCTGGCCGGCGGTCGTCCTGTCGGCGCTCTGGTTCGGCGTCACCCACTTCCAGCCGCTCCAGCTGGCCGCGCTGGTGGCCGCCGGGGCGCTGTTCGCCGTCCTCGTCGAGCGCTCCGGTCGGCTGGGGCCGGCGGTGTTCGCCCACATGGGCTTCAACCTGACCACCGTGGTCTTCCTGCTGTGGATGACGTGACGGCGCCCGAGGGCTTCGTGCGCCTCGACGATCGAGCCAAGGGGTGGATCCGCGCCGCGTGGCGACGGTGGATCGACGAGCCGGGTCGCGCTGCCGAGGCGGCGGTGTCGCTCCTCGCCGTGCTGCTCTCGACGGCGATCATCCTCGCCGCCCTCAAGCCCAGCGACCTGTTCTCGGGGTCGACGCCGACGGGCGGCGACATGGGCGCCCACCTGTGGGGGCCGCGCTTCCTCATCGACCACCTGCTGCCGCACTGGCGCCTGTCGGGGTGGACGCCCGACTGGTACGACGGCTTCCCCGCGTACCAGTTCTACATGGTGGTCCCCTCGCTCTTCGTGGTGGCGCTGCACGTCGGGCTGCCGTGGTACCTCCAGCTCCCGGTGCTGTTCGGGGCGAGCATGGCGGCGCTCGTGGGCTGGTGGTACCCCCGCTGGCACCGGTTCCGCTGGCCGCTCACGATCGCCGGCGCCGTCGTCGCCGTGCTGGCGATGCCGATCCCCTACAACCAGGCGTTCAAGCTGGTCACGGCGAGCGGCCTGCTCACCTTGCCGCTCGCCTGCTGGTTCCTGGCCAAGGCGGCGAAGCTGCCCTTCCCCACCCCGGCGCTCGCCGCCGGTGGCGGGCTGCTCTTCGTGTTCAACCTCGAGCCGCTCTACAACAACACCGGCAACATCATCGGTGGCAACTTCACGTCCACCATGGCGGGCGAGTTCGCCTTCTCCATCAGCCTCACCCTGTCGATCGTCTACCTCGGCGTGGCCGTGCGGGGGTTGCGCACCGGCCGCCACCGCGCCCTGGCCGCCGTGCTCTTCGCCCTGGCCGGCCTCTGCCACCTGATCCCGGCGTTCTTCGTGCTGGTGTGCACCGGCGCGCTGTTCCTGGTCCACCCCGACCGGGGGCGGTTCCGCTGGCTGGCCACCATGGTCCCGGTCGCCGGCCTGCTCACCGCCTTCTGGGTGCTGCCGTTCCTGCTGCGCCACGCCTACGTCAACGACATGGGCTGGGAGCGCCTCCCGCTGCCCAACGGGGAGGAGACGTCGGTCTGGTACTACCTGCTGCCCCACGGCCTCCGGTACCTGTTCGCCATGGCGGTCGTCGGCATCTTGTTCTCCATCGTGCGACGCCACGCGGTCGGCCTCGTCCTCGCCGTGGCGTGGGCGGCCGTGTGGGTGGCCTTCGCCAGCCTCCCGCAGATGCGCCTGTGGAACGCCCGACTGCTCCCGTTCATGTACCTCTCGGCGTCGCTCCTGGCCGCCATCGGGCTGGGCGAGCTCCTGCGGGTGATCGCCGGCGCCGCGTCGGGCGACGCCCGCCGACCGCTGCGGCTGGTGTCGGTGGGCGGCAGCGCCCTGTCGATCGCGCTGATCCTGCTCTACACGCTGCTGCCGCTGAACGGCGTGCTCGACGGCATCATCACCCGCGAGCCGGTCACCACCGCCGACGGCGTCACCAAGACCCGCTCGTCGTTCCTGTTCTTCGACACCACCCACCTCCACCCGGCGCTGGGCTGGTCGGGCAACAACTACTCGGGGCTCGAAGCCAAGGCGCCCCGCCCCGCCGGCTGCGATGCCGAGGGGTCGACGGTGGCGTGCACGTCGGGTGGCTTCCCGGAGTACCGGGCGCTCGTGGCCACGATGGACGGCATCGGCAAGGACGACCGCTACGGGTGCGGGCGGGCGATGTGGGAGTACTCGAAGGACCGCCTCGAGGGCTACGGCACGCCGATGGCGCTGATGATGCTGCCGTACTTCACGAACGGCTGCATCGGCTCGCAGGAGGGCCTCTACTTCGAGTCGAGCGCCACGGTGCCCTACCACTTCCTGATGCAGGCCGAGCTCTCCGCCCAGGGCTCGAACCCCCAGCGCGACCTGCCCTACCCGGGCTTCGACATCGACGCCGGCGTCCGCCACCTCCAGCTGCTGGGCGTCAAGTACTACCTGGCCACCTCCACCACGGCGGTCGACCAGGCGAGCCGCCATCCCGACCTCACCGAGATCGCCGTCTCGGGCGCCTGGCACGTCTACGAGGTGGCCGATGCGCCCGAGGTGGCGCCACTGCGCTACGAGCCGGTGGTCGCCACCGGCATCGACGAGACCCAGGACGGCTGGCTGCCCACCGCGTCCGCCTGGTTCCGCCAGTCCGACGAGGACGTGCTGATCGCCGCCCACGGGCCCGACCAGTGGGCGCGGACCGAGGCCGATCCGGTGCCCGCCGAGGACCGCCGCCTGGTGCGGTGGGTGCGCGACCAGCTCGGCCGCACCGGACCGATCGACCAGGTGCCCGACCTGCCGAAGACCGAGCTGCCCGAGGTCGAGGTGTCCGACATCGAGATGGGCACCGACACGATCTCGTTCCACGTCTCGAAGCCGGGGGTCCCGGTGCTGGTGAAGGCGTCGTACTTCCCGAACTGGGAGGTCGAGGGAGCCGAGGGGCCCTACCGGGTCACGCCCAACCTGATGGTGGTCATCCCGACCGACACGGACGTGTCGATGCACTTCGGGCGCACGCCGGTGGACCTGGTCGCCGCCCTGCTCACGCTCCTCGGCATCGTCGGCGTGGTGCTGCTCGCCCGGAACCCGCAGGTCGACGTGAGCCCCGAGCGCGAGCCCAAGCTGAGCCGGATGCTCGACCAGCTCGTGACGATCCCCGCCGTCGCCGCCGCCAACGACGCCGCCGCCCGAGGGGAGGCGCCCGTCGAGCCGTCGTGGCCCGAACCGCCCGTCGTGGCGGTCGACGGGCCCCCACCGGACTCGGCGACGGCTCCGGAGCCCGATGTCGAGGGCATCTGGATCGATGACCCCGTGCCGCCTCGCGGCGACGACGCCTGAGGTGGGCACCCTCGATGGGCCGCGCCGCGCGCCCGCGCCGGCGGGCGACGTCCGCTTGAGCGTCGTCGTGCCGGCCTTCCGGGAGGTGGCCCACATCGCGGCGACGGTCGCCCGGGTGCGCGAGGAGCTGGGCGAGGTGGCCGCCGACGGCGGCCTCGAGGTGGTGGTGGTCGACGACGGCTCGGGCGACGGGACGGCGGACGCGGCGCGGGCGGCCGGCGCCGACGTGGTGCTCGAGCTGCACCCCAACCAGGGCAAGGGGGCGGCGGTGCGCGCCGGGATGCGGGCGGCGAGCGGTCGCACCCGCGCCTTCACCGATGCCGACCTCTCCTACGCCCCGCACCAGATCCTCCGGCTCCTCGAGCAGGTCGAGGCGGGGTGGGACCTCGTCGTCGGCGACCGCTACCACGAGGGGTCCACGACGCTGGTCGAAGCCGGGCTCCTGCGCCGGGTGGGCGGGCGGGCCATCAACCAGGCGACCCGCGCGGTCCTCGTGGGACGCCACCCCGACACGCAGTGCGGCCTCAAGGCGCTGCGAGGCGACGTGGCCGAGGTGCTCTTCGGTCACACGTGCATCGACGGCTTCGCGTTCGACGTCGAGCTCATCCACCTGGCCGAGCGCTTGCAGCTCTCGCTGGTCGAGGTGCCCGTCGAGGTCGTGAGCTCGGACCGCTCCACCGTGCACGTGGCTCGCGACGCCCTGCGGCTGCTGGGCGACCTGGTGCGCATCCGCGCCGCCGGGAGGGCCGGCACCTACGACCTCTCCGCGGGGGAGCTCGCCGCCCTCTCGCTCGGTGCCCCGGACCCTGCCGAGTAAGGTCGCCGGGCCATGTCGGACCTCGATGCCATCTTCAAGGCGTACGACGTTCGGGGCACGCACCCCGATCAGATCGACGCTGCCGGCTGCCGTGCCATCGGCGCCGCGTTCGCCCGCTTCGCGCTCGCCGAGGGAGGTGCGGTCCCCGAGATCCTCGTCGCGCGCGACATGCGGCCGTCGGGCGTCGAGCTGGCCCTCGCCTTCAGCGACGGCGTCCGCTCCCAGGGGGTCGACGTCGTCGACCTGGGGCTGGCCTCGACCGACCTCCTCTACTTCGCCTCCGGCAGCCGCAACGCGCCCGGTGCCATGTTCACGGCGTCGCACAACCCGGCGCAGTACAACGGCATCAAGTTCTGCCTGGCGGGCGCTCGCCCCGTGGGCATCGACTCGGGCCTCGCCGAGGTCCGCGACGCCGCTCGGGCCGAGCTGCCCTCGGCCCCCGAGCCGGGCGGGCGGACCGAGCTCGACCTGCTCGGCGCGTTCGCCGACCACGTCCGGTCGTTCGTCGACGTGTCGGCGTTCACGCCCCTGAAGGTCGTGGCCGACACCGCCAACGGCATGGGCGGCCTGGTGGTGCCGGCGGTGTTCGAGGCGCTCCCGTTCGACCTCGAGATCCTCTACCCCGAGCTCGACGGCACCTTCCCGAACCACCCGGCCGACCCCATCCAGCCCGAGAACCAGCGCGACCTCTGCGCCCGGGTGCGCGAGGTGGGGGCCGACATCGGCTTCGCGTTCGACGGCGATGCCGATCGGGTGTTCGTGGTCGACGAGCTCGGCAACGGGCTCTCGGGCTCCACCACCACGGCGCTCGTCGCCGCCGGCGTGCTCGAGAAGGAGCCCGGCGCGACCGTGCTCCACAACCTGATCTGCTCGAAGGCGGTGCCCGAGGTGGTGGGCGAGCACGGTGGCACCCCGGTGCGCACGAAGGTCGGGCACTCCTTCATCAAGGCCGAGATGGCCCGGACGGGGGCCGCCTTCGGCGGTGAGCACTCGGCGCACTACTACTTCCGCGACAACTACCGGGCCGACTCGGGGCTGATCGCGGCGATGCACGTGCTCGAGCGGCGCTGTCGCGAGGGCCGGCCGATGTCGGAGCTCCGCCAGCCCTTCGACCGCTACGCGGACTCGGGCGAGATCAACACGCAGGTGGGCGACCCGCACGAGGTCATCGACGCGGTGGCCGCCCACTTCGCCGACATCGCCCCGCACGCCCAGCAGGACCGCCTCGACGGGCTGACGGTCGACCTCGGCGACTGGTGGTTCAACCTCCGTCCGTCGAACACCGAGCCGCTCCTGCGGCTCAACCTCGAAGCCGCCACGCGCGACGATTGCGACCACCACACCTCCGAGCTCCTCCACCTCATCACCAAGGGATGACCGCCATGGCCCTCGACCCGAAGCTCCTCGAGATCCTCGCCTGCCCCGAGGACAAGGGATCGCTGCTCTACTTCGAGTCCGAGCACGCGCTCTACAACCCGCGCCTGCAGCGTCGCTACGAGATCCGCGACGACATCCCGGTCATGCTCATCGACGAGGCCACGACCGTCGACGACGCCGAGCACGAGCGCCTCCTGGCCAAGGCCGAGGCCGAGGGCACCCCCTCGACCCTCTCGTAGCCCGTCGATGACCGAGCCGCTGGACTCGCTGGGCTTCCGCGAGGCCACCTTCGAGCTGCCCGAGCAGGTCGCCGCCGCCGTGCGGCGCCTCAGCGTCACCGGCGACCTGCCGCCCCACGACGAGATCGCCAACGTGCTGGTGCTCGGCACCGGTGCGGCCGGGTGGGCCGGCGACGTGCTCGCGGCCACCGCCGGGCCCTTCCTCCCGGTGCCCCTCGTGGTCCACAAGGGCTTCGAGCCGCCGTCGTTCGTCGACCCGTCCACCCTCGTGGTGGCGATCTCGGCCTCGGGCGACTCGCCCGAGGTGGTGGCGTCGTCCACGCTCTGCGTGGAAGCGGGCGCCCGCCTGTTCGCGGTCACGAGCGGCGGCCAGCTCGGGGCGCTGGCCGACTCGATCGAGGCCCCCACCGTGTACCTGCCGCGGTCCACCGCCGAGCACCCTGTCCCGCCCCGCGCCCGCGTGGGTGCGCTCGTGGTGCCCGTGGTGAAGGCGCTGGAGGACCTCGGGCTCTACCCCGGCGGTCGCGACTACCTGGCGGCGGCCATCGCCCAGCTGCGCACCCGGCGCGACGAGCTGGTGGCCGACGACAGCGCGGCGGTGGCGCTCGCCCGCCGCCTGGCCGGGACGATCCCGCTCGTCTACGGCGGTGGGATCCTGGGCGGGGTGGCCGCCACCCGGTGGAAGGCGCAGATCAACCTGTCGGCCAAGGCGCCAGCCTTCACCGGCGAGCTGCCCGATGTGGTGCACGGCGAGCTCTCGGGCTGGGCCCAGCACGGCGACATCACCCGGCAGGTGCTCTCGCTGGTGCTGCTGCGCCACGACGACGAGCCGCCGGCCGTGGTCGAGCAGTTCGGCCAGGTGGAGACCTGGACCGAGGAGGTCGTCACCGAGATCCACACCGTGCGGGCCCAAGGCGAGGGCTCGCTGGCCCAGCTCCTCGACCTCGGCTTCTTCGGCGACGTCGTCTCGCTCGAGCTGGCCGCCCGGGCGGGCATCGATCCCGGTCCTACGCCCGTCATCGCCCCCTCGCCCTCCCATGCCGAAGCTCCCTGACCCGCTGCTCGAGCTGGCCGCCCGGGTCTCGAACCGCGGGCGCTGGGGCGACGACGACCGTCGGGGCACGCTCAACCTGATCGACGCCGCCGCGGTCCTGCGGGGGACGGCCGCGGTGCGCCAGGGCCGGGCCTTCTCGCTGGCGCTGCCCTTCGACGCCGACGGGCCCCAGACCGGCGCCATCCCCGGTCGGACGAACCCCGAGCTCGAGATGACGGCGATCAACGTCGAGTACACCGGCGACGCCGACGGGTTCACCACGAACGACGATCGGTTCTCGATGGGCGTGCAGGCCTGCACCCACTGGGACGCCCTCTCCCACGTGGGCTACGGCGGCGAGCTCTACAACGGGGTGCCCCGCGAGCAGGTGACCGAGGCGGGCGCCGGCGACCTCGGCATCCAGGCCTTCGGGCCGGTGGTGTCGCGCGGCCTGCTGCTCGACGTGGCCCGCCTGCACGGCGTCGACCACTTCGACGACAACCACCCGATCACCGGCGACGAGCTCGATGCCTGCGCGGCGGCCGCCGGCCTGGCCGTCGAGCCGGGCGACATCGTGCTGGTCCGCACGGGGCACCTGCACTTCCTGCGGATCGGCGAGAAGGACCGCTACCGCATGGTGTGCCCGGGCCTGTCGACGAGGAGCATCGAGTGGTTCCGGGACCACGATGTCGCCGCCGTGGCCACCGACACGTTCGTGCTCGAGTGCTTCCCCGGCGAGGATCCCGCCGCCCTGCTCCCGATCCACATGATCCACCTCCGCGACCTCGGGCTGGCCCAAGGGCAGATCTGGGCGCTCGACGACCTGGCCGCCGACTGCGCCGACGACGGGCAGTTCGACTTCCTGCTGAGCGCCACCCCCATCCCCCTCACCGGCGCCTCGGGTGGGCTCGTGGCCCCGACGGCGGTGAAGTAGCGGTCGTGCGCCCGACCCGCGCGCTCCGTCGCACCGGCCTCGCCGTCGTCGCCCTGCTGGCCGCCGGCCTCGCCGGGGCCGGGACCGCCCCGACGGGCGCGGCGCCCCTCGCCCGGACCGAGGCCGTGACCGACGTCGTCGAGCTCCGCCCGCTGCAGACCCGGGATCGGCGGTTCGTCGACGACCTCGGGCGCGACGTGCTCCTGCGCGGGGCGAACGTGAACTCGCTCGGCGAGTACTGGCAGGGCGTCCCCGGGCTGGGGCCGACCTTCGCGCTGACCGCCGAGGACTACGACCTCATGGCCGCCCACGGCTTCTCGGTGGTGCGCCTCCTGGTCACGTGGTCTCGAGTGGAGCCGACGCGGGGCGCCATCGACCAGGCGTACCTCGACGAGGTGTCCGAAGTGGTCGACCAGCTCGCCGCCCACGGCATCTACTCGGTGATCGACATGCACCAGGACGCGTACACGGCGACGATCTCGACCGCCGACCCGGCCGACTGCCCGGCGGGCACCACCCCGGCGAAGGGTTGGGACGGTGCCCCGGCGTGGGCGACCATCACCGACGGGCTGTCGACCTGCCTGACCAACGGCGAGCGGAACAGCTCCCCGGCGGTGAACCGGGCCTGGAACAACTTCTACGACGATCACGACGGGATCCGGACGCGCTTCGCGGCCGCGTGGGGGGCCATCGCTGAGCGGTTCGCCGGGCGGCCCGAGGTGGCGGGCTTCGACGTGCTGAACGAGCCGGAGACGTCGATCCCCGCCGACGACCTGAAGCCCAAGTACGAGGCGATGCTCGCCCAGGTGATCGCCGCGATCCGCGGCGCCGAGGCGGGCGCGCCCTTCGACCACATCATCTTCATCGAGCCGACGGTCCCGGCGGGCAACAACTCGAACGGCATCGTGATCCCCGATCCGGCGGCGGCGGGGGTCAGCACCGAGAACATCTCCGCGTCGGTGCACAACTACTCGGAGTCCATCGGTGGCGGCAGCATCGAGGGCCTGAACGAGGGCATCGACGCGCTCACCGCGGGCCTCGGCATCCCGAACTGGGGCGGCGAGTACGGCTTCTGGGACACCTCCCAGGAGACGCTCGCCAAGGCCCGGCGCTACGCCGCCGACGAGGATCGCCTCGCCTGGGGCGGCGCGTGGTGGCAGTGGCGCCAGTCGTGCGGCGACCCCCACGCCGTGTCGTGGTCGGGCAGCTCCGTCGTGGCCGGGACGGGCGTGTCGACCCACCTCAACCTGGTGCAGTGCCCCGGCGACGAGCGGCTCGGGCCCAACGAGGCCTTCCTCGACATCCTCGGCCGGGGCTACCCGCGGGCGACGCCGGGACGCATCGTGGAGCTCCGCTCGGATCCGACGACCGGGGAGCTGAAGGTGAAGGCCTCGGTGGGCGTCGCGGGCGGCGAGCTGGTGGTGTGGACGCCCGCACCCGACAACGCCGCCCACCCGATCTCGACGTTCGGGCTCACCGACGTGGTGGCCCACCCCGTCGACGGCGGCCGCCTGATCACCGCCACGGTCACCGAGGCGGGGACCTACGCCCTGTGGATCGGCGAACCCGACGAGGACCTGTCGACCACCACCACCGAGCCGTCCCCCGGCGAGCCGACCGCCCCGGCCCCGGCGACGCCGATCCCCGGCGCCGCCGGCTACACCGGCTGAGCGGTCCTAGAGGGAGCCGACCCGCTCCTCCATGAGGGCGCTGAGGTCGGCGAGCACGTCGGCGTCGTAGGGCACCGGCGTCACCTCGAAGGCCTCCTCGTCCTCGATGACCCCGCTGGTTGCCGACACGGTGACCCCGATGCCGTCGACGCTGAACGCCTGCCCGGCGAACGTGAGCGGGATCTCCATGCCGAAGAACGCGATGGTGGCCTCGAAGGTCATGGCCAGGCCGAAGTCGCCGTAGGTGTCGTCGCGCTCGGCCTGGAGGCTGATCGTGAACGAGAAGCCCTCCTCCTCGTCGGTGACCTCGATGTCGTCGCAGCCGTCGAGGGCGTCCACCAGGGTGTCGAGGTTGTCCTCGTTCAGCTGGTCGAGGGTCGGGTCGAGGGTCACCTCGACCTCGCGGTCGTCGTCGGTGGCGAAGCTGGCGGTGACGCTGTCGTCCTCGCCGTCGTCGCTGCTGCCCATGTCGAGGAACTCCAGCTCGGAGATGCCGGGACAGGCCTCCTCGAACTTCTGATCCATCTCGTCGTCGGTGCTGTCGGCGCTGTCCTCCCCGTCGTCGCCGGTGTCGGGGGCCTGCTCGGTGTAGTCGCTCCCGACCTCCTCGGCGGTCGGGAGGAGCGCCTCGAGCTCCTCGGTGGTCGGCATCGAGCCCGAGCCCTCGTCCGAGCCGTCGTCGGTCTTGTCGTCGGCGCTCGATCCGTTCGCCGCGGTGGTGCCGGTGGCGTCGTCGCCACCGCTGGTGCCGCAGCCGGCGAGGAGCCCGAGGGTGCCCAGGAGGGCGATGAGGAGCAGGAGGGTGCGTCGCATGGCGCCCAGCCTCCCACGGCCGCTACTCGGACGCGTCGATGTGCTGCAGGACCTCCTCGGCGAAGCGGTCGAGCCCCGCCAGCTTCTCGGCCAACGAGAGCCGGAAGCCCCCGTAGTACGACCAGGGCATCGTGAGCAGATCGGTGACCCCGAGGTCCTCGGCCCGCTTGAAGTGGTCGACGGTCCACGCATCGGACAGCGAGACCACCATCTGGAAGTCGCCGCTGGCGCCCTGCTGCTCGCGGAGGTGGTCGAGCTTCACCCGGGCCTCGCCGGCCTCGTCGATGGTCATGAGGTCCGAGATCCAGCCGTCGTGGCGGGCCGCGCGCGTGAGCGCTGCGTCGGACACGCCGCCGACCAGGATCGGGATGCGAGCCGTGGGCGCCGGGGTCATCTCCAGGCGGGGGAGGTCGAAGTGGGCGCCGTGGTGCTCCACCCACCCGCCCGACCAGACCGCCTCGAGGATCTCGAGCGCCTCGTCGGCGCGGGCGCCGCGCTTGGCGAAGGTCCCGCCGGTGAGGTCGAACTCCTCCTCGCACCATCCCATGCCGATGCCGAGCGACACCCGGTCGCCCGAGAGCACGGCGGCGGTGCCGACCGCCTTGGCCACCATCAGCGGGTTGCGCATCGGGAGGATGAAGACGTTGGTGAAGAACCGGAGCCGCTCGGTGACCGCGGCGAGCGAGGCGATTGCCACCCACGGGTCGACCCACGGCGTGAACGGCTCCCACCGGCGGGCGCCCGTCTCGGTGTAGGGGTACTTGGTGTCGAGGGTCTCGAGGTTGATGACGTGGTCGGACAGCGCCATGGCGTGGTAGCCGAGCTCGTCGCTGCGCCGGGCGATCGGGGCCAGCTCCTCGGGCGGGAGGTAGGCGGTGGCGACCGAGACCCTCATGCGTGGGTCCCCCCGTCGATGCGGATGCACTCGCCCGTGAGGTGCTTGCCGTCGTCGGACAGGAGCATGGCCACCACCGACGCCACGTCGGCGGGATCGCCGAACCCGGTGGGCGACATGATGCGCCGGACCAGCTTGCTCTCGTCCTTGGTGAGGTCGGGCGGGAACTCGACGTTCGAGGTGATGCCGCTGTGCACGCTGCCGGGCGCCACGCAGTTGGCTCGCACCGGGACCTTGCAGTACTCCACGGCGAGGGTCTGGGTGAACGACCACACGGCCCCCTTCGAGGCCGCGTACGCACCCATCCACGGGTGGCCGAAGGAGCTGGAGGTGGAGGCGGCGTTCACGATGGCGCCCTTGGTCTCCATCAGGTGGGGGAGGGCGGCCTTGCACATGAGGAAGGTGCCGGTGAGGTTGACCCGCAGGATCCGCTCCCAGGTGTCGAGGTCGAACTCGTGGGTGCGGCCCGAGCGCAGCATCCCGGCGATGTTGGCGATCCCGTCGAGCTTCCCGAACGCCTCGACCGCCGTCGCGACCGCCTCGTTCGCGCTGGCCTCGTCGCTGATGTCGGCCACCTTCGTGACGAGGCTCCCGCCGTGGTCGGCGACCGCGGCGGCGAGCCGCTCGGTCTCGGCGAGGCCCTCGGCGTTCACGTCGGAGGCGAGCACCCGGCCGCCCTCGGCCACGAGGCGCAGGGCGGTGCCGCGCCCGATGCCGGAGGCGGCTCCGGTCACGATCAGGGCTCGGTCGGTCAGGCGGTCGCACGTCATGGGCGGGACACTAGAACACGTTCCAGTTTCGGGGAGCCGAGTCGGGTGGCGGCCCAGCGGCTAGCCTTGCTCCGGTCCGTCCGGGGCAACCGGGCCGGCCACGTGGGCTGTCATGGGTGAGCCAGCAGGCTCCAGCCCCACCCCTCGAACCCGGCGCGCCCTGAGCGCGTCCCGTCATCGATGCGTGGAGGAACCCGCATGCCCACCCTGAACCCCGACGACTTCAAGGTCGCCGACCTCGGCCTGGCCGGCTTCGGCCGCAAGGAGATCCAGCTCGCCGAGCACGAGATGCCCGGCCTCATGGCCACCCGCGCCGAGTTCGCCGACGCCCAGCCCCTCGCCGGCGCCCGCATCATGGGCTCGCTGCACATGACGATCCAGACCGCGGTGCTGATCGAGACCCTCGTGGCCCTCGGCGCCGACGTGCGCTGGGTGTCCTGCAACATCTTCTCGACCCAGGACCACGCCGCCGCCGCCGTGGTGGTCGGCCCCAACGGCACCGCCGACGCACCCCAGGGCGTCCCGGTCTACGCCTGGAAGGGCGAGACCCTCGAGGAGTACTGGTGGTGCACCGAGCAGGCGCTGCGCTGGCCCGACGGTGCCGGCCCCAACATGATCCTCGACGACGGCGGCGACGCCACCCTGCTCGTGCACAAGGGCAAGGAGTACGAGGCGGCGGGCGCTGTGCCCGAGCCCACCGAGGACGACAGCGAGGAGTGGACGATCGTCCTGCAGCTCCTGAAGGAGAGCGTCGCCAAGGAGCCCACCCGCTGGACCGACGTGGCCGCCGGCATCAAGGGCGTCACCGAGGAGACCACCACCGGCGTGCACCGGCTGTACCAGATGTTCGAGCAGGGCCAGCTGCTGTTCCCGGCCATCAACGTCAACGACTCGGTCACCAAGTCGAAATTCGACA
>JAGQSL010000440.1 GCA_020439525.1 Acidimicrobiales bacterium
GCGATCGCTTCACCGAGGCCACCGCCGGCTACAACGAGCTCCGGTCGCGGGGCGTGCCCGACGAGGCGATCCGCAAGGAGGTGCAGGGCCGCACCACCTACGAGTCGCTCGCCGCCACCGCCCGCTTCCTCGCCGACGAGGGCATCGACGACGTCGTGCTCGTCTCGAGCCCGTCGCACGCGGCGCGCCTCGCCGGCATCGCGGACGACGTCGGGCTCGACGCCGCCATCTCGCCGGCCGACGGCGGCGCGTCGCTGCGCTCGCTCCTGCGCGAGACCGCGGCGGTCTCGGCGGGACGGCTGGTCGGGTACCGCCGGCTCGAGCGGGTCGACCACGGCTGACCCCGACGCGGGGCCAGGGGCCGGCGGGGGCGGTCGGTAGCATCGCCCGGGTGAGCAACGAAGCCGAAGCCGCCGTCCGCCGCTACCTCGCCTACCTCGATGATCCGTCCAGCGTCGTCGACCAGGACCTGGTCCGCGCCGCGGAGGAGGCCTTCGAGGCCGCGTCCGACCCCCTCGCCAAGCTGCACGCCGCCGCCGACCTCGAACGGGCCCGGGCGGCCGATCCGAGCGGCATCGAGGACGAGTTCGTCCGCCACGCCAAGGCCTACAGCGCGGCCGAGGACATCCCGGCCGAGGCCTTCGCCGCCGTCGGCGTCCCCGGCGACGTGCTCGAGCGGGCCGGGCTCGCCGGGGCTCGGCCTCGTCGCAGCGGTGGCCGGCGGTCCAGCTCGGGCCCTCGGGCGCCGCAGGTGCCGGTGTCGCAGATCAAGGCGGCGGTGAGCCAGCTGCCCAAGCGCTTCACCCTCGCGCAGGTGGCCGAGCGCGCCGGCGGTGGATCGCCCGCCACCGTCCGCAAGGCCGTCGAAGAGCTGATCATCGAGGGCCGGGTCACGAGCCTCGGTCCCAAGCCCGACCACTCCGGGCCGGGGCGCGCGCCCACCCTCTACGAGCAGGTGTGAGGTGGCGGGAGGGGCCGGTGGGCCCCTCCCGCTCCCGCCTCAGCTGCGCTTGGCGTCGGTCCGGCTGATGTAGCCGTGGTTCATGGCGTCGATGTCGTCGGCGATCGTCGTCACCGTCGACGTGCAGTCCTGGCCGTTGTAGTTGCGCCCGTTGAGCGCCGTGGCCACGGCCGTGTCGAGCGTGCCCCGGACGCTCGAGCCGGCGGCGCAGCTGGGCACGTTGATGTTGGCCACCTCGGTGCCGGGCGGGCCCACCAGCCCGAGCCGGAACTCCTCCACCCACTGCGCCGCCGCCTCCGCGCTGGTCTGGAAGTCCGTGGTCTCGAGGGTTGGGCCGAAGCCGGTGCTCACCGCGACCGCCGGGAACCCGAGGCGGGCGGCGGTGCGCGCCGCGCCGACGGTGCCCGACAGCGGGATCACCGGGCCCATGTTGGCGCCGTAGTTGGTGCCCGAGACCACCAGGCCGGGGGTGAGCTGGAGCTGGTTGAGGGCGTAGATCACCGAGTCGGCCGGGGTGCCGTTCACGGCGTGGGCCGCCACCCCGCTGGCGGTCTGGGCCGCCTGGCCGGTGGCGCCGCCGGGCGTCTGGGTGTCGCCCTTGCCCGACTGGTTCGTGGCCGGTGCGACCACCTCCACGTCGAGGCCCGGGACGGTGAGCAGCTCGTTGACCACCGCGTCGATGCCGGGGGCGGCGATGCCGTCGTCGTTGGTGACCACGACCTCGAGGGGCTCGGGGTGGCTGGCCACGAAGCAGGCGTCGGTGGTGGCGCCGAGCGTCACGCCGGGCTCGAGGCACGGGTGGGTGTCGGCGAACACGTCGGTCTGCTCCTCGTAGCCGCGCACGATCCACATCGGGAGGAACCAGTCGGTGATCCCGAGGCTGGCGGTCGACGCACCCTCGTTGGTCGGGAGGCCCGGCAAGCCGATCCAGTGGTCGCGGTCGCCCGGGTAGCCCGCGGGCTCGTCGGGGCCCACGAGGTGGTGGGCGACGCCGGCGAGGCGGTCGTCGTCGCCCGTCCCGGTGTAGAGCAGAACCTGGGGCCCGTCGACGTCGAAGGTCGAGGTGTCGGCACCGGCCCGCTGGTAGAGGGCGCCGGCGCCGTCGACCGACCCGAGGTAGGTCGCCCCGGCGGCCTCAGCGTCGGCGACCGTCGGGGTGGCGGCGGCCGATTCGGCGATCACATCGATCTGGATGGAGAAGGCGTCGCACTCGGCGGGCGTGAGGGCCGCCCCCGACTCGTTGGCCGCGCACCACCAGGGCACGGCACCCGGGCTGCCCTTCTGGAGCTGGCGGAAGGCCGGGAAGTACAGGCAGCTCGAGCAGAGCAGGGCGAGGGCGCCGGCGAGCGCCACGGTGGCGAGGCGCGCGGTGGCGCGTCGGGGTGGGTGGAGCGACACGGTGAGACCCCCCTTGGTCGTGTGCCTGGTGGCGCGGAACGTACCACCGGTGTCCGGTTGCGTGACGGGTGTCTCACCCGCGGCCGGTCGTCAGCGCTGGCCGATGACGAGGAGCCGGTCGCGATCGTCGGTCGACACCGCCACCCGGTAGGGCCCCCGGTCGGCGAGGGCCACGCCCCGGTAGGGGGTCCGAGGCCGGTCGCTGTCGGCCAGGACGGCGGCACCGACCACCACGCCGTCGGGGTCGAGGACCACGACGCAGCGCGGGGCGAGCTCGCGGCGGATCCCGCCCGCCACGAGCACGCCGCCGTCGAGGAGCGGCTCCACCCGGTTGATCGACCCGCTGCGGCGCGGGGCGTCTTCGAGGCGGTCGGCCGGGACCGTCGTGCCGAGCAGGTCGCAGTCGCGATCCCAGTCGGCCACGAAGGGGTAGTGGCCGGTGGCCTCCAGCATCGGGGTCACCTCGGGGAAGGGCTGGTAGCCGGGGAACAGCGCCGTGCTCCCGTCGGCGATGCCCAGGCGGATGGCGATCTCGAGCTGGTCCTGGATGGCCTCTCCGGCGTGGAGCCGTTCGACGGTGTCGTGGCCGGTCCAGGCGAGCGGCACCGCGACGAGGATGGCGAGCGAGGCCGCGACCGCGGGCACGAGCCGAGCGGCGCCCTCCGGTCGCGGCACGAGGTGGCGGGCGGCGACGGTGACCAGCACGATCGTGGCGATCCACACCGCGCCCGCCGGGGCGGCGTAGCGGCTCTGGAGCGGGCTCACGATCGTGGTGGCTCGACCCCAGCTCATGAGGGCGAGCCCGCCGAGGCCGAAGGTCGCCACCCCGAGCCACGGCGCCGCCGCCTCGACGCGCCGCACCACGAGGAGGGCGGCGGTGCCGAAGAGGGCCACGAGCCCGATCGAGCCGATCAGCGCGGCCGTGCCCTCGCTCCCGGGTGCGAGCAGCGACCCGAGCATCTTGACGAGGTAGCTCACCAGCTCCACCGGTGAAGGACGGTCGGTGGCCACCTGGTTGGTGTCGGCCGTGAGGTGGAGGAGCGCGGTGGCCACGGCGCCGACGGCCATCGGGATCAGGTCGCGTCGCGGTCGGCGGGCGACCAGGGCGGCCACCAGCAGCGCCGGCCACACGGCGGCGCCCGTCCCGTAGGAGACCGAGGCACCAAGGCCGGCCACGGCCGCGAGGATGGGGCGCTCGCGGCGCAAGAGCAGGAGCGCCACGAGGCAGAGGAGGTTGGCCGGGAGCCAGGCGGCCCCGCTCATGGCCTTCAGGAAGTTCCACGCGCCGTGCGGAGCGAACACGACGAACGACGTGGCCGCCACGGCGAGGCACCGGTCGGCCGTGCGCAGGCCCGCCGTTGCTCGCAGCAGGAGCCCGTACACGACGACCTCCGCCGCGGCGATGGCCACGACGACGATACCCAGCGCCACGTTGGACCCGTGGGCGGCGCGCAGGTTCAGCCAGTAGAGGAGCTTGGCCACCACCACCGGGTGCTCGTTGCGGAAGGTCAGCAGCTCGCCGAACCGCAGGCTCCCATCGGTGCGGACGAGGTCGTGGACGATGAACCAGTAGTCGGCGTACTGCAGGCGCGTACCCCGCCCCACCTCGACGGCCATCGCCACGGCCGGAACGGCCGCCACGACGATGGCGGCGAGCACCATCCACCTCGCCCTCGCGGTCTTCACGGCCA
>JAGQSL010000441.1 GCA_020439525.1 Acidimicrobiales bacterium
GTGCGGCTTGTTGCGCTCGAACTTCTCCTTGCCCATGGCGGTGGATCTCCCTTGTGGATGTTGGGCGGGTGGGACGCGGCCGGCCCCGCTGCGGGGCTCGGACGAGTGGTAGCGGCGACCGGGTTCGAACCGGTGACAACTCGATTATGAGCCGAGTGCTCTGACCAACTGAGCTACGCCGCCAGGACCTGGCTTGCGAGCCTCCTGTGGGAATCGAACCCACGACCTCTTCCTTACCATGGAAGCGCTCTGCCGACTGAGCTAAGGAGGCGAGGCGCCCACCGGCGCGACGCCGGGAGGGACCGGCCGGTCAGCATAGCGAGCGCTCCCCCGTGCGACGAAAGCCGGTTCCCGCCCCGGCGGCGGTCCAGACGGCGCCGCCGAGGCCCCTAGGCCGAACGGCCCACGAACGCCTCAACTTCCGCTGGTCGGCGCCGATGGGGCGCGGTGCAGTACTCGCGCCTGGTGATCGAGGAGGGGACGACCACCTTCTCCCTCAGCTTCCACCCCCGCCTCACCGTCGTGGCCGGCGTGGACAGCGGCGCGCGCAAGGGGCTGGTGGCCGAGCTCATCGGCGGGCTCGGCAGCACCCGGACCGGCGTGAACCTCGAGCTGGCCGACGACCGCGGCCGACGCCTCGCCGTGCTGCGGCCCGCGTCGGGCGGCCATCGCATCATCGAGCTGAACAGCGGCACCGACGTGAGCGACGAGTTCCGCGCCACCGACGGGCGCCTCGACGTGCTCGGCCGCTACGGGATCGACGCCCGCACGGCGCGCGACCGCCTCCACCTCGACCGGACGATGCTCGAGCGCGATGCCCGGCGCGACGAGCGCGTGCAGCGCCTGAGCGAGCTCGACCAGACCGAGCTGTGGTCGACGGCGGCGCGGGTCCGCATCACCGAGGACGAGATGCAGGCGATCAGCGACGAGCACCGCGCCTCGGCCGAGGACGCCGAGCTGGTGGCCCGCATCGAGCGGCACCACCAGGGCCTCGAGGAGGCGGTGGAGCAGCACAAGGCGCTGCGGCGCGACGCCTCGCTCGTGTGCGGCGCCTCCCTCTTCGCTGCGGTGCCGGTGTCGGTGGTCCGCCCCGAGCTCGCGGTGCCGATCCTGGTGATCGGCATGGCGACGATCCTGCTGGCCTTCATGCTGCGCGCCCGGGTCGAGGCCGTGCAGCGCATGGAGCAGAGCGCACTGGCCGATGCCGGCGTCGACTCGTACCTCGGCTACGTCGTGGGCCGGGTCGACCAGATGATGGACGACACCGAGGCCCGCCGCCGGCGGCTGGCGGTGGCCGAGGACCACCGGGCCGCGGCGCTGCGGTGGACCAACCTCGTCGGCGACGTCAACGTCGAGTGGGCCCTCGCCCACCACGAGGAGATCGAGACGGCCGCTCGCCTGCGCCGCGACCTGGCCACGCTCAGCCAGGTGTCGAGCACCGCCCCCGAGATCGACGACCTCACCTCGTCGCTCGCCCAGGCCCTGATCGCCCACCTGGGTCGCCTGCGCACGCTCGGCTCCGGCGGCGAGTCGCTCCCGCTGATCCTCGACGACCCGTTCACCGAGGTGGCCCCCTCGACGAAGCTGACGCTGGTGGAGCTGCTGGCCCGCAGTGCCGGGTCGCCGCAGGTGATCTTGCTGACCGACCAGGACGAGGTGGCCACGTGGGCCCGCCTGGAGGCCCTCACGGGCGAGGTCGCCCTCGTGGAGCCCGCGATCTCGACCCAGGCCACACCTCGCTCGACCCCGGCGTCGGGCTCGGGGAACCTCGCGGTCTGACCCGCTCGGAAACCAGGCGGCGACGACGGGCGGCGGCCGGTAGCGTCGCGCCCCCGTGTCGGACGAGCCCCGCACCCCCACCGTCGACCTCGACGGCGAGCGCGCCGCGCTCGCGCGCGCCCGCGACGCCGTGCAGGCCAAGCTCGGGGCCCTTGCCGCCATCGAGGGCGGGGGCGCCGACGCACTCGCCGACGAGTACATCGACGCCGTGGTGCGGGGCACCATCGAGAAGCTCCAGCAGGAGCTCGTGGTGTTCGGCCGCATCGACGACGACCAGCCGTGGCGCATCGGGCTCTACGGCATCGACCGCGACGGCGAGCAGCTGGTGGTCGACTGGCGGGCCCCGTTCGCCGGCGGCTTCTACCGCGCCGGCTTCGACGACCCGATGGGGCTGGCCCGGCGGGTGTCGTACGTCGGCTCGATCGACGACCTGTTCGTCGAGGAGCTCGCCACCGGCGAGGTGACCGGCTCGTCGCCGCTGCTCGGCGAGCTGGCGCGCAGCCGCGGCACCGAGATGCGCGCCGCGGTGGCCACCCTCCAGTCCGAGCAGGATGCCCTCGTGCGCCTGCCGCCCGACGCCACGCTCGTGCTGCGCGGCGGGCCGGGCACCGGCAAGACGGTCGTGGGGCTCCACCGCGCCGCGTGGCTCGTGTACAACGACCGCCGCCTCACCGCGGGGCGCATCCTCGTGCTCGGTCCGAGCGACCGGTTCCTCCGCTTCGTCTCGGCCGTGCTGCCCACGCTCGGCGAGGCGCGGATCCTCCAGACCACGTTCGACCGCCTGCTGGGACCGTCGACGGCGGCGGGGAGCGACCCGGCCTGGCTCGACGCCCTCGACCGCTTCGAGGCCTCGCTGCTCGCCCCCGCCGAGCTACGCGTCGGGCTCACCCGCATCCGCGAGGCCGACGTGGCCGCCGCGGCCGAGCGGGCGTCGGGCCGTGCCATCCCCTGGCGCGATCGCCGCAAGGTGTTCACCTCGGTGCTCGCGCGCGCCCACGGTCTCGCCGCGGGCGACGTGTCGAAGGCCGCCCGCGACGTCTGGCCGCCGATGTCGGCCGCGGCTGCCATGCGGCGGCTCCGATCGCCCTCGCTGCTCCGCACGCTCGGCCTGCCGACCGACGTCATCGCCGGGTGGACGGCCGCGCCGGCCGACGGCGCCCTGCTCGACGAGGTGCGCGCCCGCTTCGAGGGGGTTCCCGCCACCTACGGCCACGCGATCGTCGACGAGGCGCAGGACCTGTCGCTCCTCCAGCTGCGGGCCGTGCAGCGCCGCAGCACGGGCCTCACGCTCGTGGGCGACGACGCCCAGCGGTCGGGCGCCCACGGGCTCGGGCTGCGCCGCGCCGCCGCCCAGCTCGGGGTTGCGCCGGCCGAGATGGCCACCGCCTACCGGATGTCGGCGGAGATCGCCGACTGGCTCAACGCCCACGCAGCCCGCCACGGCATCGATGCCGTGCACCTGGTGGGCATCCGCCCGACCGGCGTGGCGGTGCGCGAGCTGGTGGGAAGCGCCGAGCAGCACGGCACGGCCATCGCCGAGCTCGACGGGCGCTGGGCCAACGTGGCGAGCATCGGCGCCGACGATGCGTGGAGCCACAAGGGGGTGGAGTACGACGCGGTCGTGGTCGACGCCGCCGGCATGGACCCGGCCGCGGTGTACCTCGCGGCCTCGCGCGCCGCCCACGAGCTCGTGGTGGTGCACCCCGCCAGCTGAGCCCCGAGACCACGACAGCCCCGCCGAGGTGGCGGGGCTGCTGGTGGTGGGCCCGGTTGGATTTGAACCAACGTAGGCGTGAGCCGACGGGTTTACAGCCCGTTCCCTTTGGCCACTCGGGCACGGACCCAGGGAGCCGTCACCTTAGCGAGCGGCCGGGGGGCGGCGGCAACCGGGAACCACCCGGGCCGCCAGCGGTAGGGTCGAGCCCATGCCCAGCTTCGACGTGGTCTCCGAGGTCGACATGCAGGAGGTCCGCAACGCCGTGGACCAGGCGGCGCGCGAGCTCGCCAACCGCTACGACTTCAAGGGCACCGAGTCCTCGCTCGAGCTCGGCGAGGGCGAGATCAAGATGGCCACCTCATCGGAGGACCGGCTGATCGCCCTGCGCACCCTCCTCGAGGAGAAGCTCGTCAAGCGGCAGGTCTCGCTGAAGTCGATCGACTACGGCAAGGTCGAGGAAGCGTCCGGCGCCCGTGTCCGCCAGAGCGCGGCCATCGTCGCCGGCATCTCGTCCGACAAGGCCCGCGAGCTCAACAAGTTCATCAAGGGCCTCGGCCTGAAGGGCGTGCAGAGCCAGACCCAGGGCGACCAGCTGCGGGTGATGGGCAAGAAGCGCGACGACCTCCAGGCCGTCATCGCCGAGCTCAAGGCCGGCGACTTCGG
>JAGQSL010000442.1 GCA_020439525.1 Acidimicrobiales bacterium
CAGGTACTCCGGTGTGCCGATCAGCTGGCTCATGCGCACCGCGGTGCCCTCGGCGAGCCGAGCGATGCCGAAGTCCGAGAGTCGGGCGCGCGGCGTGCCGTCGCTGCCGTCGAGCAGCACGTTGTCGGGCTTNNGGCTTGATGTCGCGGTGGAGGATGCGCGCCGCGTGGGCGACCGCCAGGGCGTCGAGCACCTCGGCCGTGAGCCGCACCGCCTCGGCGGGCTCGAGCCGTCGGCGCTCGTCGAGGTGCTTGCGGAGGTCGGCGCCCTCCACCAGTTCCATGACGATGGCGAGGTCGTCGCCCTCCACCACGAGGTCCTTCACCCGGACCAGGTTCGGGTGGTCGAGCGACACCAGGATCGAGCGCTCCTGCACGAACCGGGTCAGGACCTCCCGGTCCGAGGTGTACTGCTCGTGCAGCAGCTTGGCCGCGATGGCCTCGCCCGTGACGACGACGTGGCCGCGCCACACCTCGCCCATCGCGCCGCGGCCGATGGGCTCGTCGAGCACATACGCGCTGCCGAGCTGCCGGCTCACTGCTGGGTGGCCTGCGGCGCCCGGTACCAGGTGAAGAGGGGTGGGGTGGCGATCCCCGCGCGTGGGCCTCGCGTCTGGCTGTCGGCCTGGACCACGACCACGGCCTCGAGCGGGATCCCCGCTCGGTCGCCGAGGTCGAGCGAGGGACCGGCGAGCCCGGCGACGTCGCCGGCGTCGAGCTGGCCGAGCGCCTCGCGCACCGCCTTCGGGTCGTTGGAGCCGGCCTTGGCGGCGGCGGCCTCGAGGAGGAGCACCGCGTCGTGGGCGCCGGGGTCGAGCGATCCGAGGGCGGCGTCCTCGCCGAGCGGATCGCCGCCCGCGACGTCCTCGACCTTCGGGTTGACCGACGCGAGGCGGATGGCCTCCACGAAGGCGCTGCCGGCCGCGGTGCCCCGCAGCTCGGCGGTGAGGGGCGAGACGCTGTAGAGGGGTGCGTCGATCGCCACGGCGCCGCTCGCGCTCTGCAGGGCGGTCAGCTCGTCGCCGAAGCTGGGTCGCAGCATCGACGGTCCGCCGAACACGGGGACGGAGCGGTTGCTCTGCTGGAGCGCGGCCACCACGTCGGCGAGCTCCTTGCCCGGGGCCCAGGCCGCCACGACCTCGGCATCTCCCACCGGCTCGCCCGACACGATCGAGCGCAGCGCCTGGGGGCTGGTCGGCGACGGCAGCACGGTCGCGTCCTCGAAGGTCTGCACCTCCGCCACGCCGGGGTCCTCGCCGGCGACGAGTGCCGCCGCTCCCACGTCGGAGGTGCGGACGTAGGCGTTGATCGCCTCGGCGGCGGTCCCCGCCGTCATGCCGGTGATCCAGGCCCCCTCCGCGCCGTCCACGACGGCGGGATCGGAGGCGTAGGGCAGCAGGATGGGGATGCCCGCCGCGTCGGCCGCTTCGACCGCGGCCGGGAGCTGCTCGCCGTCGGCCACGTAGACGATCCCGGCCACGCCCGCCTCGGCCAGGCCGTCGACCGCCGCCTCCGCTCCCTCGGCGCTGCCTTGGTCGTCGCGCGGGACGAGGGTGATCGCATCGCTGCTCGCGGCCAGCTGCTCGAGTCGGTACTCGGCGACCCGGGCGCCGGCGGCCGCGGAGGCGAGCTCGGAGCCCGTCGTGCGGACGATGCCGATCTTGAGGCCGCCGGGAGCGCTCGCGGCCAGCGCCACCGGCGAGGCCTGCGCGGCGGGGCCGCCGTCATCGTCCTTCGAGCAACCGACGGGCACCACCGCCAGGAGGCCGGCGGCGACCAGGGCGGCGCAGGTGGTTCGCTTCATCACTTCACCCCCGAGAAGGTCACGATCCAGACGGTGGCGACCGTCGAGTCGGCCTCGACGTCGCCGTCGAAGGGCTCTTGCTCGTCCGGGCTCGCCGCCAGCGCGCCGAGGCGCTGCTGCTCGGCTCGGAAGAGGCGGCCGAGGTAGGCGGCGTGGCGCACGCCCCGGAAGTCCGAGGTGATGGCCTTGGCGCCGTTCAGCTCGTCGAGCTTCGTCTCGATGTTGCCGAGGTTGGTGCTCAGCAGGCCCTGGTAGCCGTCCGAGGCCAGGCGGTTGGCCTTGGGGTCGGGGTCCTTCGAGCCGGTGAGGGAGGTGAAGACCTGATCGGTCTGCTCCTCGATCTGGCGCTCGGTCTCGTCGAGGCCCTCGTCGGCGGCGTTCACGACCCGCGTCGCTTCGGCCTCGGCGCCGTCGGCCAGCTCCTTGAGCTGCGCCTTGGTGTCCGCGAGCTGGCTGCGCACGCCGTCGAGCAGGTTGGTCAGGTCATGATCCAACCTGGCCTTCGCCTGCTCGAGCGCCGCGCCGTTCTGCTTCGTCAGCGCGGTCATGTCGTCGTCGAGCTTCGAGACCGGCGAGACCGCGTCGGCCAAGCGGCGCCTGAGCTGCTCGATCCGGGCATCGGCCTCGGTCATCAGGTCGACGGTGTCGTCGTCGAGGGCGGCTTGGCGGGCGGCGATGAGCTGGTCCAGGGTGGTCTGCAGCTCGTCGAGGTCGGCGACCAGCGCGACCTGCAGCGCGTCCAGGCCGTCGTCGGCGGCGCCGATCCGCTGCGCCACCTCGTTCTCGAGCGAGGTCCGCTGGTCGTCGACGAGTGGCACGAGCTGGGTGTCGATGCGGCCCACGACGTCGAGGAGCCGCTGCTCGAGGCCATCGGCCCCGCCATCGAGGGCGAGGGCGGCGGCGTCGAGGTTCCCCCGGAGGTCGTTGGCGAGCGCCAGGGCACCGCCCAGGCCGGAGGCGCCCATCGCGGTCGCCAGGGCCGCGTGGGTCGCGTCCAGGTCGGCGATGAGCGTCGGTCGGCGCCCGACGAGCTCGTCGACCGCCGCCGAGGTGGCGCTCAGGTCGGTGAGCGCGGCGGCCTCGACGAGATCCGCGACGTCAGCCGGTGCGACCGACCCCGCGCAGTCCTCGTTGTCCAGGTACACCTTGATCTGCGATTCGAGCGCGTCTCGGATCGCTGCTCGGGCCTGGGCCTCGTCGGCGACGGCTGCGCCGGCCCCCGCATCGGCCAGGAGGGCGTCGAGCACGTCGGCGGGGATCTGGGCCACGTCGCACACCCGCCCGGCCAGGGTCGTGATGCGGTCGAGGAGAGCCTGGCGGACGGTGGCGGCATCCGCCGACGCCGCGTCGAGCAGCTCTCGCACCGAATCGATCCCGTCCCCGGCGTCGACCTTGCCGAGCCGGTCGAAGAGCTCCCCCGATCCGACGAGGGCGGTGCGGGTGGCCTCGTTGGCGGCGTCGGCGTTGGCGACGGCGTTGTGGGCGGCTCCGAGCATGGCCACCAGGTCATCGAGATCCTGCTGGGCGGCGGCAACGCTCGCCGCGGCATCCGCCTTGGAGCCGGTGCGGGCCGCCTCGATCGCGTCGCGGATCGCAGCGATCTGACCCTGGACGTCCGCTTCGTCGACCGAGCCGATCTCCCCGAGGAGTGCGCTCACGGACTCCACGGCGGCCTGGGCCTCGGTCAGCTTGCCCTTGCCGTCCTGCACGGCGAGGTCGATCGTGCCGTCCGCCTTGGTGGCATCGGTGATGGTGGTGCCCACCTCGGTGACGAGCTCCTGCATGCCGGCGATGGTGCACAGCAGGCCGTCGGTCTGCGGGGCGGCGGGGCAGGTGACCTGGCTCCGCCAATCGGCGGGCAGCGGGCTGGTGAGGCCGGCGGGCACGCCGATGGTGGTCCGCAGCAGATCGATGAGCGACGCGGTGGCGCCCGGCGTCTTCGAGTGTCCGGCGAGCGCGGCCTGCACGGCGTCGATGTCGGCCTTGATCTGCTTGACCTTGGTCCGGAAGTCCTCGATCGTCGTGACGAGCTCGCGCTGCGCCTCGTCCAGGCTCGTGCCGGCGGTCCCGGTCAGCTCGTCGACGTTGCCCTCTGCGTCCCGCTCGAACGTGTCGAGCGTGTTGGAGGCCGAGCCCGAGGTGCTCTTCACGTCTCTGCTGTACGTGCTGAGCTGGCGGACCTGCCCGAGCAGGTCGTCGGCCTGGGCCTGCAGCTTGCGCTTGGCGTCCTCGAGCAGGTTCACGATCTTCACCCCGCCCTGGACCGCGTCCTTGGCGAGTGCGGCGTTGATCGCCACGAGATCGTTCGCGACCTGATCGAGCTCCCGGTAGACCGCGGAGCTGGTGGCGTAGGCGGTGGCCGAGTCCTGCTGGGCGGGCTGGCCGAACACGCTTCCGGCGATGCGGTCGACGGAGAAGTCGCTCTGCACGCCGCGCTCGATCGTCATGGAGAGCTTGTCCACCTCGAGCTCGGCACCCTGCAGGTGGAGGGAGAAGGTGGCCGTGCCCTCCAGCGCCGGTGGGGCGAGCACGGCGCCCCACTGCACGATGGTCTTGCCCTTGCGGATGGCGACGGCGCCGTTGGTCCGCTCGGACCGGCGGTCGATGAACGCGCTGAGGTCGTCGGGGAGCTCGGCGGTGAGGATCACCGTGAGCGGCGTGGTGACGAGCACCTGGCGGGTGACGTCCTTGCCGCCGGCGAGGGCGTCGCTCACCGTGACGGGCTGCATGCGCCCGGTCGTGTTGGTCACCGCCACCTCGACGGTGATGTCGCCCGACTGACCCTTCAGGTCGCTGAGGTCGGTGCCCGCCTTGCCGTCGATGAGGTACGAGGTGCGCATCTCGACGGGGAGGTACGGCGCCGCATCGGCCGGGTTCAGGTCGCGGCGCTCGCTCTTGGCGTCGCCTCCGTCGACCGAGCTGAGGTCCTCGACGCGGATCGACGGGATGCTGCCGTCGGCGGCCACCTCCACGTCGACCGTCTGGAGCAGCTTCACCGGCGCGCTCTCCGCGGCTGGCGTGCCGACCGCGGCGAACACGACCACGGCCGCCACCAGGCCGAAGCCGGCGCGCCGCAGGTTCCTGCTGGACCGTTGCATGGTTCCTCCCTCTCGCCATCGACCCCGCCCGGACGTGCGCCCGCCGGTCGACGGCAGGAGCGTAGGGACGCACCGACGCGCGATGCCTGGACGTGGACGCGCGTCAGATCGCGCCGTCACACCACGTCGAGTGGTGAGACGGCCGCGTGGAGTGCGACCCAGAGCGCCATCATGTCGATCGGTGCCGCCACCAGCTCGTCGGGTGGGCCGGCGGCGACGAGCTCCCAATGGTGGGCGCCCTGGAGGAAGGCTCGTTCGACGGGGGCCACGGCGGGACCGCTCGCGACGAGGCGCCACCAGGCGTCGGCCGCAGCGTCGGCGCCGATCGCGGACCGGGTGCGGACGGCCTCGAGGATGGCGGACCGTCGGGTGTCGAACCCGCCCACGCCGCGCTCGCGCGGCTCGAGCCCGATGAGCTGGCCGAGCAGGATCGGCACGAGCTCCCGTGGGGCGACGGTCACCTCACCGCTCGGCGCCCCGGTGTCGCGGTGCACCACCACGGCGCGCTCGGGTGTGGCCCGCACCTCGACGGTGCGCTCGCCCTCGGCCCGCACCACCTCGAGGTGGATGCGCAACCGCTCAGCGGCCACGACGGCCGCCACCCCGTCGGGGACCGGGGCGGCACGGCCGGCGAGGAGGTCGTCGAGCACCGTCGCGTCGACGGTGCGGACGATCGGGACGGCGAGGTGCTCGTCGTGCGGCGCGTCGCCGTCGCGGGCGACGCGGCCCGTCACGGGGCGGCCCCAGGGAAGGAGGTGGCGACGGGGCGTTCGGGCTGGTTCCCGGACGCCCCGTCGCCGGATCGGATCGATCGCACGACCGGGCGCGACCGTCGCGCGGGGATCAGCCGTTGAGGCCCGACGCCAGCTGGGCGTCGGTCTGCTCGACCGTCTCGGCGGCCTGCGACAGGAAGGTGCCGAGGGCGTTGAGGGCCTGGATGAGGCCCGAGGCGCTCGCGTGCCACTCCTCGAAGCGGGTGTTGAACATCTCCGCCGCCTGGCCCTGGAACGCGCTGCTGAGCTCGCTCAGGCGGGCCTTCATGGCCTGGAAGTCGGCCTCGGCCTGCTGCGCCCGGCTGGCGACCGCCTGGCTGTGCTCGCGCAGGGTGTCAGGTGAAACAAGGATCTGTCCGGCCATGGTGGGTCTCCCTCGTGTGGATGGCGAGGCGAAGGTACCGACGGCCCGGCGCGCGGTGCTGTGGCGATCGCGCGCGGTGAAAGGGGGCGCATCGCACGCGCGTCGCTGCGGTGGGATCGCGCGCCGGCGGCCCCGTACCGTGCCGGCACGCGACGGGAGGCTGGGGAGGGCTTGGTGGCGACCACGACGATCCGGGCGACGCCCGACGAGCTTCGACAGGTGTCGAGCGGCCTTCGTGCCAAGTGCTCCGACCTGTCGGCCCGGGTGACGGCCCTCAACGCGGCAGTGGCCGAGTACCAGAGCGCCTTCCAGGGGCGCGCGGCCAATGCGTTCGGTGCTGCCCTCGAAGGGTGGCACCGCTCTGCGGAGGGCTCGATCACGACGCTCGACGCGCTGTCCGCCTACCTCGACCGTGCGGCGACGGCCATCGAATCGACCGACAGCGCGCTGGGCGGCGCCCTCGGTGGCGGTGGTGCCGGCGGTGGTGCCGGCGGTGGGGTCGGCGGCGCGATCGGGGGCGCGGTCGGCGGTGGCGGGAGCGGAGGCGCAGCGCAGGCGCCCGTCGGGCCTCCGACCACGTGGATGCCCCGCCCGCCGACGCCCACCCCGACCGCACCGCCCCCGACCGATTCCGTGCCGCCCCCGACCGCGACCCCGCCGCCCGGCTCCCAGACGATCGGCCAGTACCTCGAGGAGCTCGAGCGCCAGGCCCAGCAGCTGCAGATGCGCCTCGCCTTCGTGGGCGAGCGCCTGGATTGGACCCGCGATCAGATCGGGGTGCTCGAAGCGCAGCGGGCCGACCTCGTCGCGCAGCGCGCCGGGCTCGTCTCCGGGGCGGCGAGCCCGGAGGCCATCGCAGCCGTGGATGCCCGCATCGCCGCCAACGACGATGCCCTCGATCGCCTGCGGGCCACCGAGGAGCGCCTCGAGCATCGCACGATCGAGTACGAGGCCCGGCTCGACCAGATCCGGGCCGACCACGATGCGCTGGTGGGCGGGACCGTCGGCGACGGCCCCCACCTCACCATCGACGATCCGATCAAGGTGATGCCGCGGCTTCCCCACGAGGACGTCTTGCCCCGCCCGGTGACGATCGAGGTCGATCCGTCGCCGCTGCCGCCCGGCCGCCTGGTGGAGCGACCCGACATCGGCACCGTGCAGCTGAACCAGGTGATCGGGGGCGATCGGTGACCAAGCTCTTCGTGACCGTGAGCGACCTGACCGCGACCGCCCAGCGGGCCCAGTCGGCGTCGCACGAGATCCGCTCGATCATCGGGTCGGCCGACGACCTGGTGGACAGCCTCGAGGGCAGCTTCGAAGGCCAGACCGCCGAGGGCTACTCGGCCAGCATCGACAACTGGGTGAAGGAGGCGAACGGCCTGATGGCCGCCGTCGAGGGACTCGCCCAGTTCCTCACGAGCGCCGCCAAGGCCGTCCAAGACGTCGACACCAAGCTCGCCGAGGCGCTCGAGGGTGGTGGGTCGTCGAACCAGATCACCGCGGACTCCGAGTTCCTCACCACGCTGTCGACCCGGGTGGGCAACATCGCCGACGAGCTCGACGGCGCCGCCCAGATGTTCGATGGTAGCGGGTTCCGCAGCGGCAAGGTCGAAGGTGCGCTCGAGCACTTCCGCAAGGACTGGTCCGACGCCCGCAAGAAGATGATCGAATCGCTCAAGGCGGCCAAGGAGATGTCGGCCTCGGCGGCCGAGGTCTACTCCGGGACCGACGACGAGCTCACCAAGGCGCTCCAGGGATGACCCGCGTCGAGGACTACGTCGAGGGGGACGCGGGGCGGATCTCCAAGGTGGCCCACGAGGTGTCGTCGCTGGGCCAGGACTTCGGCGATGCCGCGCAGGAGCTCCGATCGGTCTCGTCGACCAAGGAGGCCGCCCGGTGGTACGGCGCCGCGGCCGACCAGTTCGAGGAGGCGATCAAGGAGCTGCCGCACGACCTCGACCTCATGTCGAGCGCGCACGACGAGGTGGGCGATGCGCTCCGTCGGTACGCCCAGACGCTCGAGCAGCTCCAGCGCAAGGCTCGCGAGGCGATCGACCGCATGGAGGTGCAGCGGCGTGAGCGGGAGGCGTCGGGCCGTCGGGCCGACGCCGCTCGGGCTCGGCTGCGTGCGCTCACCCTCGAGCTCGCGCAGGCGAAGGGCGCGGAGTCGAGCACCTGGGCGGCGGCGCAGGCGGCGCACCTGGCGCCGATGGTGCCGGGCGCGGCGCAGGCGCAGCAGGCGCACGAGTCGGCTCGTCGCTGGGTCTCGAACGTGTCGTCGCAGCGCTCCGCGTGCGAGGGCGACCTGCGCGGCCACGAGCGCACCCACGACGACGCCGACCGCGAGGTGCGCCGCTACGAGTCGATGCTCGACGGCTACCGCGACGAGCGCAACGATGCCGAGCGCGCCTGCGCGGACACCATCCGCGACGCCCTGCCGAAGGAGCTGAAGAACCCGGCCTGGTACGAGAAGGCGGGCAACTGGCTCGTCGACCAGGTCAAGAACATCGGTGAGCTCCTCGATGCGCTGGGCGACCTCGCCAAGTCCCTCGCCGAGGGGAACTGGAGCGAGGCCCTCGTCAACCTCCGCCGGGTGACGAAGGCCCTCACGAAGGCGCTCGACTTCGTCGCCCTCCTCCTCGTGGTCGGTGCCCTCGCCGTCACCGTCGTGACCGGAGGCGCGGGCCTGCCGTTGGCGGCGGGCATGCTCCAGGCCGCAGCGACGCTCAACAAGATCAGCAAGGGCGTGAAGCTGGTGACCCTCGGGCTGAGCGTGACGATGTGCGTCGCCGGCACCAAGGTCAACGGTCGGCGAGCGGTCACCCCGGGCGAGGCGCTCGCCGACGGGCTCGACTACGGCCTGTCGAAGCTCACGTCCAAGGGCGAGAAGATGCTGCCGTTCAAGAACCACCTCCAGATCGGCACGAAGGGCGCGATGAACTTCACCAAGTTCAGCGGCTCCTCCTCGGGCCAAGCGATCATCGCGGCGGGGAAGGCCATGACGCGAGACGACTTCGCCAAGAAGGTCCTCGCACCCCACCTGGTAAAGCACGTGGTCGGCATCCCGATCCGGACCCGCATCAGGGACGAGATCACCGAGACGCCGAAGGACCTGATCGACCACCTCCGCCGCGATCCCTACGAAGGCGTCGATCGGGACATCCCGGTCGAGTCGATCGTGGCCGGGACCGGTGCGTCGGGCGCCGGCAGGCGGGCCCGGGAAGCGAGCGACCGATGAGCAGCACCGTCGAACGGCAGGTCGCCGTGCACCTCCCGGCGGACTGGATCGTCCGGCGACCCGGCGAGATGGCCGAGCTCATCGAGGGCCTGCGAGCGATCCCGGGCGTCACCCCCGAGGACCGGGCCGAGCTGAGCGCCGACCTCGCCGAGGTGATCGACCGGTCGGCCGCCGACGGGCTCGTGCTCATCGCCGGGTTCATCCAGCCCCTCGAGGACGAGCCCGTCGAGATGGGCGACCTCCCGACCGAGGTTCCCTTCGACCCCGACGACATCGAGCCCTCGGCGGTCGTCGCCTCGATGGCCCTGTTCCAGAGGCCCAGACCGGACGGGACGGTCGACGAGCTCGTCGCCGCGCTCACCGCCACCGTCGCCCGTTGGCTCGGACCTCCGGAGGTCCTCGAAGACCAGCCGATCGGGACGATCGTGGTGACCCGCGAGCTCGACGGCATCCGGACACCAGCAATGAAGCGGACCGTCGACTCGGTGGAGACCACGTACTACGTGCTCCCCGAGGCCGCGCCTGAGACGCTGCTCGTCGTCGTGTTCCGCTCGCCGTCGCTCGGGTTCGCCACCGAGCTCGGATGGCTCTACGACGCGGTCATCGCGTCGCTCGACCTGGTGGACCTCGACGGTGGTCCGGTCACGCCAGACGAGCCCCAGGGCCCGGCTGAGCCTGCGCTCGACGGGCCGGCGTAGCGGTCCGGGGCGCCGGGCCAGGCCCCGTCCTCTCGCTGGGGTCGGCCCACGCCAAGGCCCCCCAGGTCTGGACGCCGCCACGTCTGGGCAACCACCAGCGTGCTCGCCCTCGGCGTCATCCTCGCGGTCTCGGGCGCCCTCCTCGTGGGGGCGGCCTGGGGGATCTTCGGCCGCCTGCCCGAGCGGGTCGAGGGGTTCGTGGTGGCGCTGGCCGGCGGCTCGCTGCTGGTCTCCACGGTCGTCGAGCTCATCGAGCCGGGCGTCGAGGAGGCGGCGCTGTGGTCGACGTCGCTGGTCGTGCTGGCCGGGGCGCTCGTGTTCGTCGTGGCCGACTGGCTCGTCGACGAGCGGTGGGGGAGCAGCAGCGGCGGCGGGCTGCTCGCCGCGATCACCCTCGACGGCATCCCCGAGAACCTCGCCCTCGGCGTGGCCCTCATCGGCGTGGAGCCGGCCGCCGCCGCGGGCCTGGCCGGTTCGATCCTGCTCTCGAACCTCCCCGAGGCCGCCGGCGGCGCCAAGGAGATGGCGGGCGGCGACCGGTCCAACGGTGCCGTCTTCGGATTGTGGGCGGGTGCCGCCGCCCTGCTGGCCGCCTCCGCCGTGGCCGGCTACCTGCTCCTCGACGGCGTGCCCGACTCGACGCTCGCCCTCATCCGCGGCTTCGCCGGCGGCGCGGTCGTGGCGTCGCTGGCGAGCGAGGTCTTCCCCAAGGCGTTCAAGGAGGACAGCTACCTCGCCGGGCTGGCCACCGCGCTCGGCGTGGTGACCGCGCTCGGCTTGGGCCACCTCGGCTGATCGGCACCTCGCCCGGTCCGCTGCCGGCGGGCCCGCGCCGAGCTCAGCGGGTCATCGCCGTCCAGGCGCCGTAGCGGTCGAGCACGGGGCCCCGCCAGGTCGCTGAGGCCGCCACGCCGGCCGACGCCAGCACGACGGCGACGGCGTAGCCGGTGGGCGGGGCGGTGAGGGCGAGCGTCGCGATGGCGACCCCGGCGATCGGTACGGCGAGCCACCGCAGCAGCCGCACCGGCTCGGCCATGGCGACCACGGCGACGACGATCGTCGCCGCCCCGGCGAGGTGGCCGACGTCGGCGGCGCCGCTGCGGGTCGACACGTCGAAGAGGCCGGGCGCGGCGAGCAGCGCGACGCCCAGGATCGCCATGAGCACCAGGCCCAGCGGCGCCGTCGCCCCGCGGACGCCGGCGCGGGCGACGGCCAGCGGGTGGTCGGGCACCTGGGCGATGGTCGTGCGGTCCTCATCGGGCTGGCAGTCCTCGGCCGAGCCGCCGAGCCAGAACACCTTCCAGGTGGAGCCGTCGCGATCGCCCCGGCGTCGGGCGGCGCGCAGGTGCTGGCCCATCGCCACCACCTCGTCGACCGTGAGCGTGATCATCGGCAGCATCACCGCGGCCGCGGCGAGGGCCAGCGTCGACCAGTGGTGGACCACCACCGGCTGCGACATGACCAGCGCGATGTGCGACAGGCCGAGCGGGATCACCAGGATCCCGAACATGGCCACCATCCACGGCATCGTGCGCCACCGCGAGCTCGCGCCCATGAAGCCCATGAGGAACTCGAACGTGTAGGCCACGCCGCCCAGCGCGGCGTCCGAGATCGGCCACAGGTGCGACATCTGCGAATCGAGCACGGGCTGGGTGCCGCCCGCGAACCCGAAGAAGGGGTCCCACACCGAGCTGATGTAGCCCAGCTGGTAGGCGGCGAGGTAGCGGGAGATCACCATGCCGGCGAAGCCGAGCGCGATCAGCACCGACCGCTGCGACCAGGTGGACGGGTTGTACGACCACCCCGGCGGGCGCGCCGGGCCCATCTCCATGAAGGCCGCCATGTTGGGCATGCCGGGGATGAGGATCGTCAGGGCGATCACCAGCAGACCGATCAGCGAGTCGTTGGCGAAGCCGGCGGCGGTGGGCGACCACAGCACGACGGGGGCGAAGACGAGCCAGATGCCCACCCCGCACGCGAGCCACCGGCTGATCGGGCGGTCCGGCCGCAGCGCCCGCCACCCGAGCACGACGAGCAGCAGCCCGCTGATCACGTCGGACCAGGCCATCAGGTGCGCCCGCAGGGAGAGCGTCGTGACCTCGTCGGCGAACCACGCGCCCCGGCCCCCGCTCGGCACCGCCCACAGGGCGCGGTTCAGGTAGCCGAAGGTGAACGGCGCCAGCACCAGCCAGGCGCCGAGCAGGACGAGCGTCCAGGGGATCCACAGGGTGGCGCGGTGGTGGCGCTCGAGCAGGCTCGGCCCGTCAGCGTCGGTGGTGGCCTCGTCCTCGGCGAGCTGGTCGAGGACCATCGGGCGGGTGACGCCTCGCGTGATCATCGGCTGGGTCCCTTCGGTGCGCGGTCGACCGTCCTCTCGCACTACCCAACGGCCGACGCGCCCGAGACCGCCGAACGGGTGACGTGGTCAGCCGGCGGCGGCGAGGAGGTCGGGGCAGTCGTCCTGAGGGGCCTCGCCGGCGAGGGCGCCCTCGAGGAAGGTCGCGACCCGATCGGCCATCGCCCCGATGATCGAGTCGTGCGTGGCGCCGGGGACGACCTCGACCTCGGCCACCTGGCCGGACCGGCACACCCGGTCGACGGTGTCGCGGAACCGGTCGATCACCACCCGGTCGTCGTCGGTGCCCGAGGCCAGCAGGAGCGGCACCCCGTCGACGGCGACGGATCCGACGTCGTTGTCGAGGATGAGCGATCGGGCCGGCTCGGTGTCTCGGGGGTCTGCGGTGAAGGCGCCGGCTGCGGCGACGGGTATCAGGGCTTCGGTGATCTCGCCGAGGCACCCGGTGTCGAACACCGCCGCGGCCTGCAGGGCGTCGTCGGTGAGGTAGCGCCCGGGATCCATCGCCGGCACCTCGTCCTGGGCTCCGTACGCCCCCATCATCGTGAGGATCGTGGTGACGATCGGGTCGATCCCGCCGTAGACCCGGTCGAGGAGCGCAGCAGGGGCGAGGGCGACGGTGGCCACGAGGCGGAGCTCGGGGGCGTGCTCGGCGGCGAGCTCGTGGGCGGCGAGGGCGCCGTGGCCCCCCTGCGAGTGGCCCACGGCCACCCAGCGGTCGCCGGCGTGGGCTGCGGGGAGCTGGCGAGAAGCGCGGACGATGTCGATGACGGCGTTGCCCTCGTCGACCTTCGACAGGTAGGCGTGGCGCTCGCCCACCGGCCCGAGCCCGATGTAGTCCGTCATGGCCCAGACGCCGTCCACCCCCCAACCGGGGGCGGCGGCGACGGTGCGGCTGGGTGCGCAGGGCGCGGCGATGCCCGTGGTGCCGTGGGCGGTCGAGACCACCGGCCAGCCGTCGGCCGGTGGCGAGGCCTCCGGGTAGGTGATGAGGCCCGTTGCGGCGCGGTCGGCACCCGTGGCGTCGACGGTCCGGTACATCACCCGCTCGGTGATGTGCCCGTCGGCCTCGCCGACCCGCTGGACGCGGAGCAGATCGCCGGGCTCGCCGGGCGGCAGCGGATCGGGCACCTCGTAGAACCCGTCGTCGGTGCCGGCCCACGCGAGCGACGAGGTCGTGGTGGTCGTGGGCTCGGGCGAGCGCGCCGCCGGAGCCGACGACGAGCATCCCGTGGCCGCCGTCGCCAGCACGAGCGCGGCCGCCAGGGTCGCGCCTCCGCGTCGACGGTGCCTCCCGCCTCGGTCCCGGCTCGCCACGGCCGTCAACCGATGCGGGCGTGCTGGCCGCCGTCGACGGGCAGGATCACCCCGGTGACGAACCGGGCGCGGTCGCTCGCCAAGTAGCGCACGGCCTCGGCCACGTCCCACGCGGTGCCCTGCTTGGCGCCGAGCGGGACCAGCGCGTCGCGCCCTCGGCGGAGCTCGTCGGGGTCGACGCCGGTGGCGGCGCTGATGCTCTCGATCGCCATCGGCGTGTCCATCAGCCCGGGCATCACCGCGTTGACGCGCACGCCGCGCTTGGCGCTGCTCATCGCCAGCTGGTGGGTGAGGGCGTTCACACCGGCCTTGGAGGTCTTGTAGGCGAGCAGGCCCACCGAGCACACCGCGGCCACCGACGAGATGTTCACCACCGAGCCCGAGCCCTGGGCGCGCAGGATCGGCAGCACGTGCTTGCAGGTGAGCCACATCCCCTTGAGGTTCACGTCGAAGATGGCGTCCCACGCCGCCTCGTCGAGGCTCGTCGCCCCACCGTCGCCCGTGCCGATGCCGGCGTTGTTCACGAGCACGTCGATGCGCCCGAACCGCTCGAGCGCCGCCTCGGGGATCGTCCGGCAGTCGGCCTCGCTCGTGATGTCGGCGGCGAGCGCGCTCGCCCCGCCGCCCTCGGCTTCGACCATGGCGACGGTCTCGGCGGCGCGGTCGAGGTCACGGTCCACGGCCAGCACCCGGGCGCCGTCGCGGGCGAGCAGCAGCGAGGTGGCCCGACCGTTGCCGATCGTCGATCCGGGCGTCTGGCCGGCGCCCACCACCACGGCGACCTGCCCCTCCAGCATCAGGTCGGCCATCCGGGCACCCCCGCCTCGCGCTCCACCCCGAGGGTCTTGAGGGCCATGGACACCATGGCGTACTGGCCCACCGTGAAGAGCAGGTCGATCACCTGCTCGTCGCTCAGCCGCTCGGCCAGCTGCGCCCACGTCTCGTCGCCGATGACGTGGTCGGCCACCAGCTCGTCGGCCGCCCGGATCCACATCGCGTCGTCGTCCGACCAGCCGTCGAGGTGTTCGCTCGCCAGGCGGCGAACCTCCTCGGCGGTGATCCCGACGCTCTGCCCGATGACCGTGTGCTGGCCGAACTCGTACTCGCTGCCGCACCGCCAGCCCACCCGCAGGATGAGCAGCTCCCGCTCGCGGGCGGGGAGCGTGCTCTTGGCCAGCACGTGGCTCCCGAACACCAGCCAGCGCTTCAGCGCCTTCGGGTGGCGGGCGAGCGTGGCGAAGATGTTGAGGCCGCCCGCGCCTTCGACCAGCGCCGCCGTCTCGGCGTCGAGCTCATCGAGCTGCGCCGGTGCCATCCGTGGTGCCATGGGTTCCCCTCTCCGCGGCTGCGCGACTGCGCCCGATCCTTCCAGAACGGCCCCTCCCTCTGCGCCGGCCCTGGTGGCGAGCCACGCCGTGGCCGTCGATGGCGAGGCTGGCCCTGCGAGCCATCGGGCAGTGAGGGCCGACGACCGAACTCGGAGGAGACCGATGCTGCGCCGTACCACCCTCGCCGTGCTTACCCTGCTCGCCCTCGTGGTGCCGCTCGCGGCCGGCTGCTCGAGTGACACCACCGACTCGGCGAAGGAGACGGTGGAGTCCGCGAAGGACGACGCCGCTCAGGCCGCCGACGACGCCGAGGTCCGCGCCCAGGCCGAGGCGCTGCGCGCCAGCATGAAGGCCAACGACACCGCCGACGAGGAGGGCGTCCGCTCGGTGGACGCGCTCGACCAGGCGGTCGAGGACCTCCCCGGCGACCCCGAGGTCTCGGGCATCGATGACGGCGACGGCGACGGCCTCGACGACGACGGCAAGGTGCAGCTGACCGTCGGCGGATCGCACGCCTGCGTGACGCTGCCCGAGTCCGGCGAGGAGATCGACGTCACCGACGGCGAGTGCTGATCCGCACGGTTGCGGGGTCGTTCACCCGGCCGGTGCCTCGCCCCGCCCCGCGTTGGCGTCCGCGCCCCGAGCTGCGACGCGCTCGACGAGGCGCCAGAGCTCCACGGAGACGAGGGTGAGCATCACCGGGTCGAGCATCGATCGGAAGCGTCCGTTCTCGCCCAGCTCCACCAGGTCGCCGCCGAGCACGACGAAGAGGTAGGTCGTGCCCATCACCAGCCAGACCACGTCCCAGGTCGCCAGCTCGTGGCGGCCCCGCCAGCCTCGCCCGAGCCGACCGTAGGCGAGAAAGGTCCGGGCGAGGGCGGCGATCGAGACGGCGACGAGGGTCCACGAGATCTGGATCGAGAGGTCGAGCCCGAGCAGCGACCGGTTCCACGTGCCGGTGTCGACCGTCAGCGTCGTGGTGGCCAGCAACGGGTCGTACACCCGATCCATCCACGATCGCTGCGGTTCCTCCTCGCCGAAGAACGCCACCCCGCGGGGGTTCTCGTGGCTGAGCGCCAGCGCCACCAACCGCCGCCGGAGGTAGGTGCCCGGTTCGCGCCGGGCCAACGTCATGGCGTCGCGGCGGGCCTGGGCGTAGAGCGGGAGGAAGCACTCGTGGTTGAAGTTGGGGACGACCACGTCGTGCACCACGGTGCCGGGCGTCGACACCACCGGGTTGGCATGGTGGGGCCGGCAGGGCTCGGACACCGCCGCGTACGAGTCGAGGGTCAGCCACGGTCGCTCGAGCGCGAGCGCCGAGACGGCGCCGTCGTCCACCGCGGCCTCCACGTCGGCGCGCTCCATCGGGTTGGTGACGCCGCGCTGCAGGTTGAAGCCGTCCCAGCTGGACAGCGTCGCCGTGCCGAAGAGGAGCTGGTTCTTCCCCATCCAGGCCACCACCACGAGCAGGGGCAGCCCGAGGGCGAGGGCCACCGTGCGGCGGCCGACGGGCCGCACCAGCGCCAGCAACCCGACCATCGCCACGAGCCACACCGGATGGAGCAGGCTCCGGGTCATCGTCAGCGCGAGCAGGATCGCCGATACGGCGAGGAGCCGGCGGCGGCTGGGCCCGTCGGCGTAGCGCTGCGCGGCGAGCGCCAGCAGCCCGAGCCCGAGGGCGAGGGGGATCTCGTAGCTGGCGAGGGTGGCGGTGTAGAGCAGCCCCGGGTTGGCCACGGCGAGACCGCCCACCAGGCCGGCGAGCAGCGGCGGCAGCCCGGCCCGCCTCGCCAGCACCGCGAGCGTCACGGCCAGCCCGACGAGGCAGGCGGCGTACCAGGCGAAGAGTGCCCCGGCCTCGGGCAGGGGCGAGACGGCGATCGCCGCGACCACCGCGTTGTGCAGCGGCGGCTGGATGTGGAGGTACCAGAGCGCGGCGAGGGGATCCGTGCGCAGCTCGTGCAGGTCGAGCAGCTGCCAGTTGGTCTCGAGGGCCGAGCCGGTGACCCCGCCACCGACGCGCCCGAGCTCGACGACGACGGTGACCGCGATCGCGGCGGCGAGCCCGGGAGCGATCCCGCGCCGGCGGAGGGCCGACGGGGTGTCGGGGTCGGGATCGGCCGTGGACCCGTCGCCCTCGCCGGTCCGCTCCACCATCGGCAGGACCCTAGCGAGGATGCCCCGCCGCGAGGGTCGTGCCAGACTCGCTCGGTGCAGCTCCTTCGGCGGACCACCCGATGGGCGGTGCTCGCCGCCGCGCTCCTCGGCGCGACCGGGCTGAGCGCCTGCGAGCCGGTCGATCACGACCCGCCCACCGCCGTGGGCACCGAGCGCGTCGTGATCTTCGGCGACTCGGTCCCCTCCGGTCTGGTGGGCACCGGGAGCGCGACCGGCCTCGACCAGAAGCGCTTCACCCTGCTCAACGGGACCATCTCGGCCTGCGACAGCGCCCTGCCCTTCTACGAGGAGCGTTCCGCGAGCGGAAAGCTGGTCGACCTCGCCCCCGGCTGCTCGGACGGCTGGAGCGTGCACTATCCGCAGTGGTTGGCCACCCACGCCGATGTGGCCATCGTCATGGGCGGCGTCCACGCCATGCTCGACCACCGCATCGACGGCACCTGGACCCACCCCTGCACCCCGGTGGCCAGGGACTGGGTCCGCGACGACCTGGCCGCTCGCATCGCCTACCTGCGGGAGCACGCCTCCGAGGTCGTCGTCGTGCTCCCCGCCTGGCCGGGGCCGCTGGGTCGGTTCATCATGCCCGCCGACTACCTGGCCCGGGCCGACTGCGTGCGCCAGGCGCTCGCCGACGGTGCGGCAGCGGGGGGCGCGACCACCCGGGACCTCGGCACCTACCTCTGCCCGACGTCGCCCACCTCGTGCCTGCCGTACCGGGAGGCCGACGGGATCCACATCGATCCGGTCCACGCCGGCACGGTCCTGCGCTGGGTGCTCGACCCGCCGGCCCTGCCGATCACCAACTCCTGAGACGCCAGGGACACGCCGGGGTGCTGGCACCACCCTCGGTCGATCTCGCCTCGCCCACCGAGGACGGCATCCTCGCCGAGCTCGGGCTGTGGGCGCGCCCCGATGCCAACCGCCGGGTGACCGCCGTGGTCACCCACCTCCGTCGCCAGGAGGCCGCGGACCGCGACCTGTGGGGAGGACGCCCGGCCGGATCGGCCCGCCGAAGGCGAGGCCGGTGATTGACGCTCACCCGCCGCCTTCGGGAGAATCGGCCGGTGGAGGCCGGCGACGCGAGCGACGATCCGCGTCG